>JAFNAE010000314.1 GCA_017860005.1 Acidobacteriota bacterium
GCGTCGACCGTCTTGGCCGCCCGCGCGACGAAGAAGCTCGGGTCGTGGAGGCCCCACTCGACGTACGGGATCGAGAGCTCGAACTCGCCGCGCACCCGGTCCCCCACGATCTCCGTCGCGACCGGGATCGTCATCGGATGGTCGGCGCCGTGCAGGTTGAGGACGCCGACCAGCTGCAGCTCGCCGCGCCCGGGGTCCACCAGGTTCCCTTCGACGCGCTCGACGCGGAAGCGGATGACCGGAAAGAGCGCCGACTCCAGCACCTCGGCGTGCATCGTCTCGTCGCGCTCGCGATTGCCGGTGTCGGCACGGCGCGCATCGACCGTGATCTCTCCCGACGCCGCACCGGTGGCGGGATCGAAGTGGATCGTGCCGGCCACGGCTCCCAGCCTGCCGTGCACCTCGTGGAAGGTGGTCTCGAGCGTGAAGGTCACCTCGCTCGCCGACGGATCGAGGACGACGGCGCGCTCCGTCGCGGCCGAGGCCGCGGGCAGGAGCAACAGGGCGACCAGGGTCGCGATGCGGACGAGGCAGGTCATATCGAGGCTCTCCCGGGGTGTCGTGGCGGCACGCCGGCGGAGCGGCGTGCACGAACTGTACCGGGATCCTCCGACCGGACTACCCACCCCCGCCCGCGCACGGCATGCCGGAGACGTCGGCGTGCAGGACGCGCGACGCTCCGATCGAGCCGTCGGCGCGCATTTCGCAGCGCCCGCTCAGCCGCCGGCCGACACCCGGAAGGGGACCTCGAGCTTCTCCCAGCGCACGACGACCGCGTCGCCTTCGAGCGCGAAGGTGAGCGTCTCGGTCATCTCGTGCGCGCGCGCGGCGACCTCGACGCGCAGGACGTCCTGCTTCGCGTCGTAGTCGTAGGCGCCCCACTGCTCGGCGACGCGATTGAAGACGACCGTCCAGCCCTTCTCGGCCGGGATCGTGAACAGCGAGTAGGTACCCTTCGCCAGCGGCTTGCCTTCCACCGTGACGTCGCGGTCGAAGGCGATGGTCGTCGCCTCGTCGGCGCCGGTGCGCCAGACCTGGCCCCAGGGCACCAGGGCACCCCAGATCTCGCGCCCGCTCACGTTGGGCCGGCCGTACTCGATCACCACTCCGGCGCCGCCCACGCTGCCCTCGACGCGGCCGTTCTTGCTCTTGCGCTTTGCGTCGTCGCCGCGGCCGGCCGAGGCCGGGGCGGCGGCGAAGGCGAGGAGGGCGACCGTGGCGGCGACGACGAGGCTCCTGATGCGCATCTCGATCTCCTTCTGGACTGGGGTGGGAGTTCCGGCTCAGAAGCCGGGACCCGACTTCTGCACTTCGCCGGTCATGGGCACGAACCGGACCGGAATCACGTTGCGCTTCTCGAACCCGTCCGCGGTGCGCGTGAAGACGAGCAGGTCCTGGAAGTAGCGCCCGACCGGGATGACCAGTCGTCCGCCGACCTTGAGCTGGTCGAGCAGCGGTTGCGGCACCTTGGTGGGCGCCGCGGTGACCATGATGGCGTCGAACGGCGCCTCCTCCGGCCAGCCGGAATAGCCGTCGCCCTGGCGCACGCGCACGTTGGTGTAGCCGAGCTCGCCGAGCGTGGTGCGGGCGCGCTCGGCGAGCGTGCCGAGGATCTCCATCGAATAGACCTCGCCCGCGATCTGGGCGAGCACCGCCGCCTGGTAGCCCGACCCGGTGCCGATCTCGAGCACCTTCTCGCCGCCCTTGAGCTCGAGCAGGGAGGTCATCAGCGCCACGATGTAGGGCTGCGAGATGGTCTGGTTCTCGCCGATCGGCAGCGGGTAGTCGTCGTAGGCCTGCGGGCGGAACGTCTCGGGCACGAAGAGGTGGCGGGGCACCTTCTCCATGGCGGAGAGCACGAGCGGCGAGCGCACGTCGCGGGCGCGGATCTGTGCCTCGACCATGCGGCGCCGCGGCTCCGAGAACTCGTCGGCGCGCGCGCTGGCCGGGCCGAGCGCCGCCAGCAGTGAGATCAGGCCGAGAAGGGCCGGCAGGGCCTCGGAGAGGGAGGGCATGACTCGCTTCGCGATGCCCATTCTGCCCGTGCGCGAGTGCAAAGTTCAAGCCACGGCGAAGGGGATCCCGATTGCTAGGATCGGGCCATGCAAGTTGCCGACGTGCCGGCGCTCGACCGGATCGCGAGCGAAGCCGAGCGCCTGCTCGCCCGCTCGCCCGCCGACGCGACCCTGGTGACCTGGATCGAGCGCCGCCGCGGCACGGCGCGCGAGAGCGCCCGGGCGCGGCGCGCGGACCTCGTCGACGAGCGCGAGGTGATCGTGCGCGTCCGCGTCGCAGGCCGCACGGGCGGCGCGCGGACCGAATCGGCGGCGCCCGCCGACCTGGAGCGGGCGCTGCGCGCCGCGCTGGCGGCGGCGCGCGCCGAAACGCCGTCCCTCCGCGGGAGCGGTCGCCGACCTCCCCGGCCTGTTCGATCCGGCGCTGGCCGAGCTCGAGCCGGCCGGCGCCCAGCGCGAGCTCGAGCTGCGCGCCGAGCGGCGGGCCACGATCGATCTGGACTGGCGCGAGGAGCGGATCGTGGTGGCCGCCAGCTTCCACCCCCTGCGGACGGTGCGTCTGACCGCTGCCAGCGCCGCGGTCCGCACCGGGCGCCGGCCGGGGTCGGGCTTCGCGGCGCGCTCGGCGCGCACGCTGGCCGAGCTGGACCTCGAGCAGCTGGTCGCTCGCGCGCGTGCGCTCGAAGCCCCGGAATCGGTCGCCGAGGCGCCCGGGCGGCCGCTCCCGCTGGTGCTCTCCCCGGAGGTCTCGGCGGCCCTGATCGAGGCCTGGGCGCGTCTCGCCCTGTCGGCCCGCGGCGCGCGCGAGACGGCGGCGCCCGCAGCGCTGGCGCGCGCCGTCACGCTCGACGACGAGCCGCTCGCGGCGCGCGGGCTCCCCCTGCCCTTCGACCTCGACGGCTCGCCGCGCGCGCGGCGCCGCTTCGTCGAAGGCGGCCGCGTGCTCGGCGCCGCCTTCGATCTCGAGCTCGCGGCGCGCGCGGGCACCGTGCCGACCGGCCACGGGCTCGCCTCCGACGACGCCTGGCCGGTCCATCTCGCGCTCGCTCCCGGGGCCGTCGGCGAGGAGGAGTTGCTCCGGCACGCCGCAGGCGGCCTGCGCGTGGGGGCTGTCGAGCATCTCTCGGTGCGCGAAGGCGACGCGGCGCTCGTCTTCCACGCGGTGGCGCGCAACGTCCGCCGCATCGGAGCGGACGGAGCGCTCGGCACCGGCCTGGCTCCGCTCGCCTGGAACGGCTCGCTCGCGGCGGTGCTCGCGGCGGTCGAGGAGGTGGGCCGCGAGACGGTCACCTGGTCGCCGCGTCCCGGCCTGCCGGGCGCCACCACCGGCGCGGCGCTGCGCCTGGCCGCCGCCGCCGGCTTCGAGCCGCTCGGCGGCGCGCGCTCCTAGCGCGCGTCTCTGCGCAGCAGCACCAGGGTCTGGTCGTCGGCCTGCGGCTGGCCGGTCGCGAAGTCGCTGACCGCCGCCTCGATGCCGGCCAGCAGCTC
>JAFNAE010000150.1 GCA_017860005.1 Acidobacteriota bacterium
GGGACCTGACGTTCCTGCTGGTCGGCTTCGCGGCGGCGCTGCTCGTGCTGCTGGTGATCAGCTTCTCCTCGCGGCCGCGGGTCTTCGCGCAGTACCTGCGCCTCCTGACCGGCATCCGGGTCACGCCCGCCGAGGTCCGGCAGGTCCACAAGAAGCTCGGCCGCGCCGGCGTGCGCGAGCTCTTCCTCGACCTGCTGATCCGCGAGGACCTCGCCGAGGAGGGCGTGGCGAGCCCCGACGCGCCCCCCCACAAGCCCGCCGCGATCGACCTCGACGAGACCCGCGAGCGGCAGGCCTGAGCCGGGCGGCCGCTCAGCCCTCCGTGCCCGGCGCCTCGAGGCGCTGGACGATCTGGGTGACGCGCGGCAGGCCTCGAGCAGCTCGGCGGCGCGGCCGAGCTCGGCGGCGAGGCGGTCGAGGTCGACCTCGTCGCGCTCCACCCGGGCCAGGATCTCCTCGAGCTCGCGCATCGCGTCGCCGAAGCCGACCTCGGGCCGGGCGTCCTCGTTCTTCTTCGCGCTCATCGTTCCTCCACCCGGCTCGAGATCGAGCCGCTCGCCAGCTCGGTGATCAATCGCGCGCCCGGCCGCGCCTCCTGCGGCCGGCGCAGTAGCTCTCCACTCTCCAGGCGCGTGATCGAGAAGCCGCGCGCCAGCGTGCGCGCGGGGGCGAGGCCCTGGACCAGCCGGAGGTAGCCCTCGAAGCGCGCCGCGGCCGCGGCCAGCCGGCCGCGCGCCGCGCCGACCAGCCGCCACGCCGCCACGGAGCGCTCGCGCTCATGACGCTCGAGCGAACGCGACGCCGAGCGGCCGAGGCGCGCGGCCACTTCGCGCCGCCGCTGCTCGCCCGCGCGCAGGGTCTGCCGCGCCGCCGCTCCGAGCCGGCCGGCGAGGCCGGTCAGGCGCGCCGCGGCGCCCGCCAGCCGGCTGCGGACCGCGCTCGCGCGCCCCTGGGCGGCGAGCAGCCGCTCGCGCGCGGCGCCGAGCGGCAGGCGCGCGGCGCGCCCGAGGGCCGTGCGCACCCGCGCCACGGTGAGCTCCGACTCGGCGAGCCGCGCGACCAGGAACTCGGCCACCTTGGTCGGGGTCTTGAACGCTCGGTGGGCGGCCAGGTCGGCGACCGCGACGTCGATCTCGTGGCCGAGGCCGGTCAGGACCGGCCTGGGCGAGCGCGCCACGGCCTCGGCGATCGCCCGGCTGTCGAACGCCGCGAGGTCGGTGCGCGAGCCGCCGCCGCGCACCAGGGCGATCGCGTCCACCCCGGCTGCGCCCAGCAGCTCGAGCGCCGAGACGACCTCGCGCTCGGCCTCGGCGCCCTGCACCGCCGCGTGCACGAAGAGCACGCGGAAGCCGAAGCCGCTCTCGCCGAGCGTGGCCAGGAAGTCGTGGTAGGCCGCGCTCCCCTTCGAGGAGACCAGGCCGATGGCGAGCGGCAGCTCGGGCAGGGCGACGGCGCGGTTGGCCGCGAGCAGGCCGGCGGCCTCGAGCGCGGCGAGCGTCTCGCGCCGCCGCCGCTCGAGCTCGCCCAGGGTGAAGGTCGGGTCGATCTCGCGCACCTGCGCCTGCAGGCGGCCGCCGGGCGGATAGAAGTCGAGGCTGACCCGGCAGCGCACCGACAGGCCCTCGGCGAGCCGCTCGCCGGCGCGCTCGAGCACCGGCCGGAGGCGCGCCCACTCGCCGCGCCAGACGACCGCCGAGAGCGTGCCGACGATCTGGTCGCCGTCGCCCTTCTCGACCAGGTCGAAGTACTGGTGCCCCGCCGCGCTCGGCCGCAGCCGCGCGATCTCGCCCGCGACCCAGACCGAGGCGAAGGCCTCGCGCAGGAGCTCCTGCACCTCGCGCCCGAGCCGGGAGACGCTGTAGGTCGTCTCGCCGCGCCCGGCCGACTCCTCGAACAGGTCCAGGGCGACCTCCCGCCTCAGTGGTAGCTCTTCAGCTCCCGGGCCGACGCGAGCGGCAGCGACTCGGCCCACTCGTGGGCCTTGCGCTCGGCCGGCGAGCGCTTCTTGACGAAGGCGACCGCCTCGCGGCGGTCCTCGAACAGGCGCCAGAGGAAGGTGTGCCCGGCCGGGGCGGTGAAGTAGCTGAACGCCTCCGGCTCCTCGGCCACCAGCGCGCTCGGCTCCGGGTCGCCGTTGATCCCCACGCAGCAGGCGGCGATCGCCCGGTGGGCCAGGACCAGGGCGCGCAGGGCCTCGTCGAACTCGCCCAGCTCCTCCTTGGACTGCGCCGTATGGAGGAGCCCGACCCGGCCCGCCTCCTCTTCGGCGAGGAGGTTGTAGGGCACGTCGTGGCGGTCCATCGCCTCCTTGGTCTCGGCGGTGGTGACGAAGACGTCGTCGGTGCCGACCACCTTGTAGGCGATGCAGAAACTCTCGGATTCGAACTTCGGGAAGGCTTCGGCGAGGATTCCCTCGTCCTCAACGGTAAAGTAGAAGAGCCGGTTCAAGAGACGACGAGAGGTCATGCGCGGAGCCCTCCAGAAACGAAGGTTGTATCACACCCCCGCCGGGCCCCCGGGCCCGCGCCCGAGGCCGTTCGGTTGAGCGCCCGGGACCGTGCCACCTCGCTCCAGCTGCGCCTGCCCGCGGCCGCGCTGCGGCTCTGGGTCGAGGGCGCGCCGGCGCTCGCCCAGAAGCTGTCCGCCGCCGCCGCCCACGGCACAGACGTCATTCCGGCGGGGCCCGGCCTCTGGGTCGTGGCGCCGGCCGCGGGCCGGCCGGCCGTCTTCGACCGGGCGGCCTCCCTGGCCGGCCGCCTGCTCGGCGCGGTCGCCGCCGAGCTCGGCCCCGGCCGGGTGCGCGCGCTGGTGCTGCCCGCGGCGGTGACCAGAGGAGCCGGGGGCACCGGCCTGCTCGAGGACCCGCTGATCGAGGAGCTCCGCACCCGGCCGCCGCGCCTGGCCCCCGACCTGGTCCATCTGACCACGCACGCGGCGCTCGGCCTGGAGGGACGCTTCGCGACCGCCCCGAGCGGGCAGCTCGACTCCAAGACCGGCCGCGTGGTGCCGGTGGTCTCCCTGACCGCGCCTGCCGCCGGCCAACCGCCCTGGCGCAACCCGGCGGTGCTCACCCGCAACCCGCGCTGGGTCCCCCGGCTCGAGGCCGCGGCCGCGCTCACCGAGCTCACCGAGAGGCCGGCGGCGCGAGTGACCGGCGCCCTGGGGATCGGCAAGACCCGCCTGGTGTGGGAGACGCTGCACGCCCCCCGGCGCCTCGCCCTCTGGCGCACGAACGGTCCCGAGGCCCCGGACCGCACCCTGGCCGAGCTGCTCGCCGCCGAGCGGCGGCGGCCGCTCTGGCTGGTCTACGACGGGCTCGAGGCCGCGGAGGCCGCGACCTGGGCGGAAATCGGGGAGCTGCTCGCGCGCCCGGACCTCGGAACGGACCTGCACGCCCTGCTCGTCGGCCGCTCCGCGACGCGCTGGCCCGCGGCGGCGGCAGCGCTCCCGGAGATCCGCCTGGAGAAGCTCGAGGGCGAGGAGTGGGAGCGCTTCCACGGCCAGCTCTTCCACGGCCTGTCGTTACCGCCCGCGGTCGCCGAGCGGCTCGCGCAGGGCGCCGGCGGCCATCCCTTCGCGCTCGAGGAGGCGCTCGTCCACCTCGTGCGCGACCGCCAGCTGCGCCAGGTCTTCGGCTCCTTCTTCTTCAGCGGCAGCGAGACCGAGGTCCGCTTCGAGCCCAGCCCACGCCTGCGGCTCCACGTCGAGGCCGAGGCCGCGCGCCTGGGCGACGCCACGCCGCTGCGTCTCGCCGCGCTGGCGGGCGCGCCGGTGCCGGCGCCGGAGCTGCGCGCGGCCGCCTACTCGCTGGGCGGCGACTCGAGCGGCTTCGAGTGGGAGGAGAGCTTCCTCGCCGGCGGCCTGGTCGAGCGCGCGCCGGGGCCCTGGGGCGACGGCGTGCGGCCCGCCTTCCCGGCGCTCGCCCACGCGCTGCTCGAGGCCCTGCCCGAGACCGAGGTCGCGCGGGCGAAGACGACGCTGGGCGAGATGCTCGCCGCGCGCAGCTCGTCGGCGCGTGAGCTCTGGGCGGCCTGGCCGCTGGTCGCCGGCACTCCGGAAGGGGCGCGCACCGCGCTCGCCGCCGCGCGTGCGCGCGGCGGCGAGGCGCGCGACGAGCAGTTCAGCGCCCTGCGCTCGGAGCTCGCCTCGGAGGTGGAGCGCGGCGGCGATCCGGACCTCGAGCTCGAGCTGCTCTGGTCCCTGCTGCCGATCGCCCGCCGCATCGGCCGGCTGCACGAGCTCGAGCGCGCCATCGAACGGGGCCTGGCGCTCGCCGAGCGCCAGCCCGACCGCTTCGTGGCGATCGCCGCGGTGGCCGCCGAGCTCGCCCACAAGGAGGGCAGGCTGCGCGACGCCGAGACGGTGCTGCGCCGGGCGCTCGCCGCGGCCCGCGACGTCGACGACCGCCGCAAGGAGCTGCTCGTGGTCGAGCTCGGCCGCGTGCTGGTGCTGCTCGGTCGCAAGGTCGAGGCGCGCGACCTGATCGAGAACACGCGCCGACTGGCCGAGAAGGCGGGCCGCTCCGGGGTCGCCGCGCAGTGCCTGTTCCTGCTCGGCAATATCGCCTTCCACGACCTCGACTTCCCCGCCGCGCGCCAGCTCCACGAGCGCGCGCTCGGTTTCCGGCGGCGCAGCCAGATGCGCGCCGCGACCTCGGCCTCGCTCGCCGCGCTGGGCGCAGTGGCCTACGCCGAGGGGAACTTCCCGGAGGCGATCGCGCGCTACGAGGAGGCGCGCGCGGCGATCGAGGGCGAGGGCGTGGAGACCGAGGAGTCCTGGGCCCTGCTCGGGCTCGGTCGCGCCCTCGCGCGGCTGGGCGACGCGGCCGGCGCCCTGCCCGTGCTGCGCCGCGCGCTCGCCCTGCGCGAGGGGCGGGACGACGCGAGCGGCGAGGCGATCGCGCGCGCGGCGGTGGCCGAGGCGCTGCTCCGGCTCGGCCAGCTCGAAGCCGCGCACGGCGAGGCGCGGAAGGCGCACTTCGCGCTCGCCCTGCTGCCCGAGAGCGAGGCGCGCGCGGAGGCCGAGCGCGTGCTGGGCGAGATCGTGCTGCGCCAGCGCCGGCCCTCGGAGGCCAGCGGGCACTTCGCCGAGGCCGAGCGCCTGTTCCGCGCCGTCGGCAACGACCTCGCCCTGCCGGAGGTGCTCGCCGACCGGCTCGAGACGGCGATCGCGATCGGCCGCCTCGACGCCGTGCGCGCCGCCTGGACCGCGCTCGCCGAGGAGCGCCGGCGCCGGCCCGACCTGCCCTTCGGCGCGATCAGCGATTTCCAGCTCTTCTTCGCCGCCGACTGGCTGCGCAAGAAGGGCCAGGAGGTGGACGACCCGCTGCCCTACCTGGAGCGCGCCTACGCCGAGCTGATGCGCGAGACCGCGTTCCTCGTGCCCGAGCTGCGCCAGCGCTTCCTCTTCCAGGTCCCGGTCCACCAGGCGATCGTCGACGCCGCCACCCACCGCGGCCTCGGCCTGCCGGCCTGAGCCGGCGCGACGGCCCGCCGCTCGAGCGGCGCTGCAGCGCAGGACCAGGTCATCGCGACGGTCCCCGCTGGATTCGAAGCGACACACGACTCCGAGCGATCTGTCGAGCCTCCCTCGAGCAAGGCGGATGCCGCTCCGGAATCGCGTCGCGGGCGAGACGTGGCAATCCGCTTGCAGCCCTTCGCGGAGTCCGCGCCCGCGCCGCACGCGCCGGCGAGGGCAGCGGTAATCCACCGCCCCTCCGGGAGGGGCACGAAAGGGAGGTGCCACGATGAGAACCAGAACTTTGTACATTCTGGCCGCAGTGGTCTTCGCGCTCTCGACTCCGGCGCTCGTCACGGCTCAGGGCGACGTCGTTCCGCCGCCCGCCGAGCCGCCGCCGGTCGAGGAGCCCGTCGCCGAGTCGCCGATGGAGGCCTCGGCGCAGGCTCCCGCCGCCGAGGAGCAGGCGCCGGCCACGGAGCCCGCGACCCAAGAGGCGACCGCCACGGCCGAGGTGTCGGCCGAGGCGACCGTCGGCGAGCAGCTCCCGCGCACGGCGAGCCCGCTCGCATTGCTCGCGCTGCTCGGTCTCGGCAGCGCCGGCTCCGCGCTCGGCCTGCGCATCGCGCGCCGCAGGTAACGCCGCGCCACCCGCGCAGCGGCGCGGGTGCCGCCGCCGGGCGCGTCCGGGCGCCGTTCGACCCCGGCCGCGCCCGGCGGAATCACCATCGCCGAGTGGCAGCCGCGGCCGCAGGCGGAGATTCGAGGACCCCGCTTCGAGCGCGGCGAGGAGGAGAGGTGGAGCACTCGAACCGAAACCTCACGATGAGCCGGCTGCGGGAAGCCGGCCGCGCGCTCGCGCGCCGCCGTCTCGAGACCGGGCTCTGGCTGGCGGCGATCGTCCTGCTCGGCTCCGCGGCCTGGATGAAGGCCGACGCGAGCTGGTATCAGCATCGCGCCCAGCGCGAGCTCGAGGCGGCGGGCCTCGAGCGCCCGGCCACTCCGGCGCCGTCGCGCGCCAGAGCGCTCGCTCCCGGCACGCCCGTCGCGCAGCTGTCGATCCCCCGGCTCGAGGTCGACGTCGTGGTCGCCGAAGGCGTCTCCGCCGAGGTCCTGCGTCGCGCCCCCGGCCGCATTCCGGGGAGCGCGCGGCCCGGCGAGGCGGGCAACGTGGCCATCGCCGGGCACCGTGACACCTTCTTCCGGGCGCTCGAGAGGATCCGTGTCGACGACCTTCTCGTGCTCGCGCGCCCGGACGGCCGCGACGCCTACCGCGTCGAGTGGACGGCGCTGGTGGAGCCTCGCCAGGTGGACGTCGCCACGGATTCGGGCTACCCGGCCCTGACGCTGATCACCTGCTATCCGTTCGACTACGTGGGCGACGCCCCCTATCGATTCGTCGTGCGCGCCCGGAGAGTGGAAGCGGGATCCGTCCCGACTCGAACCACCGGCTGAGCGCCGGGAGCGCGCCC
>JAFNAE010000151.1 GCA_017860005.1 Acidobacteriota bacterium
CGCGGTCTCCGCGCTCGGCTACGCGCAGATGCTCTACCTGCTGCCGCTGGCGCTCTTCGGCCAGTCGATCGCCGCCGCGGCGCTGCCCGACCTCGCGCGGGACGGGGCGCGCGCCGGCGCCGACGAGCTGGCCGGGCGCGCCCGGCGCGCGCTCGGCTCCGCCGGCTTCCTGAACCTGCCGGTCGCGGTCGCGTATCTGACTCTGGGGCCGGTCCTCGCGGCGGCGCTCTATCGCCTCCTGCCGGGACGATTCGGCGAGGCAGACGCCTGGCTCGTCGGCCTGGTGCTGGGTGCCTACGCGCTCGGGTTGCCGGCCTCCACGGGGTCGCGCGTGCTGCAGAGCACCTACTTTGCGCTCGGAGACACCCGGACCCCCGCCCGGGCGGCGGCGGCGCGGGTCGCCTTCGGCGCGCTGGTGGCGGTCCCCGCCATGCTGTTGCTCGATCGCGTCGCGCTCGCCGCGCTGCCCGGCCCCCCCGGGCGGCTCGAGAGCGGGCTGCGCCTGGGAGCGCTCGGCCTCGCCCTGGGCGCCAGCGCGGCGGCCTGGCTCGAGTGGGGCTGGCTCTCCCGCGCGCTCGGGAGACGCGTGCCGGGACTGCGCGGCGCCGGACCGGGCAGCGCGCGCGTGGCGCTGGCGAGCGCCGCCGGGGCGCTCGCCGCCTGGGCCGCGCTGGCCGCGATCGGCGAGCGCCCCTGGCCGCCGCTCGTGCGTGCCGTTACCGCCGGGGCCGCCTTCGCCGGGCTGTTCGTCGCGCTCGGGCTGGCACTCGGATTGCCTCAGCTCGAGCGCGTGCGCGGGGCGCTGACAGGGAGGCGGGCGTGAGCGCGCGTGCCTCCTGTTGCCTCGCGGCCGTGCTGCTGCTGGGCTGGACGGCCGGCGGCTGCGCCACGGGCGGCTACGGCGCGGAGGCGCGCCGGCGGCTGCTGATCCAAATCCGTGAACAGGGGCTCGACCCGGACTCCATCGTCCTGCCGTTCGAGCCCACCGAGGAGATGCGCCAGTGGGTGCGGTCGGAGATCGCCCTGCCCGGCGACCCCGAGGTGCGGCTCGACCACCTCCTGCGCGAGCTGCTCCATCGCGAGGACGCCGAGCTTGCCTACGAGCGCGGCTTCACCGCGACCGCCGAGGAGGTCTGGCGGACGAAGCGGGCGAACTGCCTCTCCTTCACCCACCTCTACGTCGGGCTGGCGCGCGAGCTGGACCTCCCGGTCTACTACCTGCGCGTCTCGGACCTGCAGGACTTCGAGAAGGACGGCGAGCTGGTGGTCGCTTCCGAGCACATCACCGCCGCCTACGGCCCGCCCGCGCGGCGGCGCGTGCTCGACTTCACCGACCGCCCGGTCACCGAGTACCGCAACGTCGAACCGGTCTCCGACCTGACCGCGGTGGCCCTCTACTACTCCAACCTCGGCGCCCAGCGCATCCGCGAGGGGCGCACCGAGGAGGCGCACGACCTGCTGCGCACGGCGGTGCGCCTCGATCCCGAGCTGGGCGACGGCTGGGTGAACCTCGGGGTCGCCCAGCGGCGGCTGGGCTCGCCCGGGGATGCCGAGGCCTCCTACCGTCGCGCGCTCGAGGCCAACCCGCGGCTGATCTCGGCCTACAACAACCTCTCGTCCCTGCTCGAACGGCAGGGGCGCTCCGAGGAGGCGCACGCGCTGCTCGAGCTGACGGACACGCGCAGAAATCGCAATCCGTTCTCCTATCTGGCGCTGGGCGACCTGTCCCTGCGCCAGAAGCGCGCGGCCGAGGCCGAGCGCTTCTACCGCCGCGCCCGGCAGCTCGACCCCCAGGGGGCGGAGCCGCTCGCCGCGCTCGGCCAGGCGGCGCTCGCCTTGGGGCGCCGGCGGGACGCGGAGCGGGCCCTGCGCCGCGCCGAGAAGATCGACCCCTCGCTGCCGCGCGTGACCGAGCTCGCGCGCTCGCTGCGCTCCGGCCCGCTCACGGACTGAGCCGCGGACACCGCCCGGAGCCTGCTCCGGCGCGGCCCGCGCCGCGAAACCTCGCGCCCGACCGGTCGTAAGGAGGGTGTGACGGGCAAGTGGCGGGAGGCGCGGAGATGAGCAAGCCCCTGAAGGTCGTATTCGGATCGGTCGTGCTCGGGACCATGGCGCTCGGCCTCTTCCTGTGGACGCGCAACGCCAACGCCAAGCAGGACGGGCTGAAGACCGTCGAGGTGACGCGCGGCACGATCGTCGACAAGGCGCTGGCGACCGGGCAGATCGTGCCCGACCAGGAGATCCAGGTGAAGTCGCAGATCTCCGGCATCGTCAGCACCTGCTACGTCGAGGTCGGCGACCGGGTCGAGAGCGGGCAGCCCCTGTTCGCGATCACGCCCGACCCGACTCCGTTGGAGCTCGCGGAAGCCGAGCGGCAGGTCGAGCTGGCGCAGGTCGCCTACGACCGTTCGACCCAGGAGCTCGAGCGCTCGCACAGCCTGTGGAGCAGTGGGGTGCTGGCCAAGAACCAGTTCGACTCGCACGAGAAGGACTTCGAGCAGGCGCGCATCTCGCTCGAGCAGGCGAAGGACAAGCTGGCCCTGCTCAAGGAGGGCCGGATCGTGCGCAAGCAGGGCGCCGGGGTGGACTCGATCATCCGCGCCTCCACCTCGGGCACCGTGCTCGAGCGCAAGACCAATCCGGGCGATCCGGTGGTGCCCCTGACCTCGTTCCAGGAGGGCACCGTCCTGATGACGCTCGCCGACATGGGCACGCTCGAGTTCAAGGGCACGGTCGACGAGATCGACGTCGGCAAGCTCGTGGACGGCATGCCGGTGCGCATCCAGATCGGGGCGCTGCCGGGCAAGACGATCGACGGCAAGCTCACCCGGGTCGCGCCCAAGGCGCGCGAGAAGGAGGGCGCGACGGTGTTCGACGTCGAGGTCGCGATCGTCGCCGCCGCGGACGCGCCGCTGCGCGCCGGGTACTCCGCCAACGCCGACATCATCGTGCAGGAGAAGCCGGGCGTGCTGCTGGTGCCCGAGCGCGTGGTGACGCTCGACGGCAAGAAGGCGAGCGTCGAGGTGCCGGGCGCCACCCCGGACGCCGAGCCGGTGAAGAAGGAGATCGAGGTGGGACTCTCGGACGGCCTCAACCTCGAGGTCCTCTCCGGCCTCGCCGAGGGCGACAAGCTGGTGCAGCGGCCGCCCAAGAAGATCGAGTGAGCGATGGCGATCAGGAACTACCTCCGCCAGTTCCTGCGCGACGTGCGCGCCCAGAAGCTGCGCCTCTTCCTGACCGTGTTCGGGATCGTGTGGGGGACGGCGGCGGTGACCCTCCTGCTCGCGTTCGGAGAGGGCCTGCAGAAGCGCGTGGTGCGGGCGCAGAAGGGCCTGGGCGACGCCATCGTCATCGCCTGGCCGATGCGCACGACCAAGCCGTGGGAGGGCCTGCCGCGCGGGCGCAACCTGCGCATGACCGAGGCGGACGTCGCCGCGCTGCGCAGCGAGGTCGAGGAGATCGACCGCATCAGCGAGGAGTACGCGCGCAACCGCGGCAGGGTGGGCTGGGGTCGCAAGGCGCTCTCGGCCGACATCGCCGGCGCGAACACCGAGTTCGGCGAGATGCGCAGCCTGGTGCCGCAGGAGGGCGGGCGCTGGTTCAACGAGCAGGACCTGGCCGAGCGGCGGCGAGTGGTCTTCCTCGGTGACCAGCTCAAGAGAGACCTGCTGGGCGAGGGCGCCGAGGCGGTGGGCGAGTCGGTCCGGCTCGACGGCACGCCCTTCCTGGTGATCGGCGTGCTGCAGACCAAGGACCAGGATTCCTCCTACAGCGGACGCGACAAGGACAAGGTGTTCATCCCCTCGACCACCTTCAAGGCGATCTACGGCCCGGAGGAGATCGACAACTTCATCTTCCAGGTCCTCGACCCGCTCAAGGTCGCGGATGCCAAGCGCAAAGTGACCGAGACCGCCGCCCGGCTGCATCGCTTCGACCCCACCGACGAAGAGGCGATCCAGATGTGGGACACCACCGAGGGCATGAAGTTCCTGACCACCTTCTTCATCGCCTTCCGCACCTTCCTCGGCGTCGTGGGCGCCCTGACGCTGGTGGTCGGCGGCATCGGGGTGTCGAACATCATGAACGTCGCGGTCGAGGAGCGCACCAAGGAGATCGGCATCAAGATGGCGCTCGGCGCGCGCCGGCGCTACGTGATCGGCCAGTTCCTGTTCGAGACCCTCACCATCACGCTCGCGGGTGGACTGCTCGGCTTCCTGACCTCCTGGGCGATCTGCGCCGTGTTCCCGCAGCTCGGCCTCGAGGACTACGTCGGCACGCCCGTGATCTCGGCGCAGGTGGCGGGCATCACGACCCTCGTGCTCGGCGGC
Organism: Acidobacteriota bacterium; assembly: GCA_017860005.1. Classification (GTDB taxonomy): domain Bacteria; phylum Acidobacteriota; class Thermoanaerobaculia; order Multivoradales; family JAGPDF01; genus JACTMI01. The sequence continues at coordinate 4,329 of JAFNAE010000151.1, forward strand.
ATCGGCCTGGTCGCGGGCTACTTCCCGGCGCGCACGGCGGCCTCCCTCCGCCCGGTCGAAGCGCTCAAGATGTGACGCCATGCTGCGACTGGGGCTGGTCTGGAAGCTGTTCCGCCGCGCCGCGCACATCCAGCGCAAGCGCATGGCGATGACGGTGGCCGCGATCGCCTGGGGCACGCTCTCGATCGTGCTGCTGCTCTCCTTCGGCGAGGGCCTCAAGCGCAACTTCTCGCGCGGCAGCCGCGGCCTGGGCGAGGGCATCGTCGTGGTCTGGCCGGGCTCGACCGGGATCGCCTACGCCGGCTTCCCGCAGGGCCGCAACCTGACCTTCATGCCTGCCGACGTCCCCCTCCTGCGCGCCTCGATCCCGGAGCTCGGGCTCGCATCGGCCGAGATGATCCGCTGGGGCAACAACGTCGCCTACGGGCGCAAGACCTTCTCGAAGCCGATCAAGGGCGTCGAACCCACCTACGGCGAGCTGCGCAACCAGATCCCCGAGCCGGGGGGGCGCTTCCTCAACGAGCGCGACGAGCACGAGAAGCGGCGCGTGGCGTTCCTGGGCGACAACGTCAAGCGCGAGCTGTTCGGCGAGCGCGAGGCGGTGGGGGAGACGATCCTCATCAACCAGGCGCCGTTCACCGTGATCGGCGTGATGGCGAAGAAGATCCAGATGGGCGCCTACAGCGGCATGGACCAGGACCACGTGCTGATGCCGCTCTCGACCTTCCGCGCCATCACGGGCAGGACGCGCCTCTCGGACTTCGTCGTGCGGGCGCGCACGCCGGCCGAGACGCCGGAGCTCAAGCGCCAGCTGTTCGAGGTGCTGGGCGGCAAGTACCGCTTCGACCCCGAGGACGAGCGCGCGCTGCGCATGTGGGACACGCTCGAGACCCAGAAGGTCACCATCAACATCGGGCTCGGCATCGAGATCTTCCTCGGCATGATCGGCGCCCTGACCCTCCTGATCGGCGGCGTCGGGGTCGCCAACATCATGTTCGCGGTGGTCAAGCACCGCACGCGCGAGATCGGCGTCCAGATGGCGATGGGGGCGCGCCGCTCCTACGTGCTGGGGCCGCTGGTGGTCGAGTCGCTGTTCCTGACCGCGGTCGGCGGCGGCATCGGCGTCGCGGTGGGGGTGGGCGTGGTCCAGCTGCTCGCCCTCGTCCAGTCGAAGTCGAACAGCGACGCGCTGCAGTTCCTGGGCGCGCCCACCTTCTCCCCCGGCGTGGCGCTCACCACCATCCTGCTGCTGGGCGGCATCGGATTCCTGGCCGGCTTCTTCCCGGCGCGGCGGGCGGTCTCGATCCAGCCCGCGGCGGCTCTCCGCTACGAGTGAAAGGCGACGCCATGAACCTCTTCGTCGGCAGGAACGGAAAGAAGAACGGCCAGGCGGCCCCGTCGAGTCCGCCGCCGATCATCGACATGCGCGGCCTGCGCAAGGTCTACGACACGGGCGCGATCCAGGTCGAGGCGCTGCGCGGCATCGAGCTGGTCGTCCAGCCGCGCGAGTTCGTGGCCATCGTCGGACCCTCGGGGTCGGGCAAGTCGACCCTGCTCAACATCGTCGGCTGTCTCGACGTGCCTTCGGAGGGCTCCTACCGGCTCGACGGCGAGGAGGTGGCGGAGCTCGACCTCGACGAGCTGGCGGACATCCGCAACCGCAAGGTGGGATTCGTCTTCCAGAGCTTCAACCTGCTGCCCCAGATCACCGCCTACGAGAACGTCGAGATGCCGCTCCTGTTCAAGGGCGCCGGGGCGCGCGAGCGGCGCGAGCGCGTGGGATGGCTGTTCGAGCAGGTCGGCCTCGCCGACCGCATGCGCCACAAGCCGACCGAGCTCTCGGGGGGGCAGATGCAGCGCGTGGCGATCGCGCGCGCTCTCGCCTGCGAGCCGGCGCTGATCCTCGCCGACGAGCCGACCGGCAACCTCGACACCAGCTCGGGCCAGGACATCATGAGCCTGTTCGAGCAGCTCGCCGAGAAGGGCCACACGCTGGTGCTGATCACCCACGACGCCGCGCTCGCGCGCCGCACGAGGCGTATCGTGCGCCTGCAGGACGGCCTGATCGTCGAGGACGGGCCGGTCTCGCGCGCGGCCTAGAGGCACGGCCTCCCGCGCGCGGCTCTCTTGAGGCGCCCCGGCAGGGGGAGCTATCCTCGGCGCCATGATCGAGCGACGGCAGATGGTCGGTGCGCGGCATCCGGCCCGCGGCACGAGGGGCGGCTTCGCCCTCCACGCGGGCGCGCTGCTCCTCGCCCTGGCCTCGGGTTGGAGCGCGAGCTGCGCCGCGAACCCGGCCACGGGCAAGTCCCAGCTCAACCTC
>JAFNAE010000051.1 GCA_017860005.1 Acidobacteriota bacterium
CGACGACACCGGAGGCCCCGGCCGGGCCTCCGGTGTCCGTGCTGCGCGACGCGGGCCGTCTCCGGCGACCGTCCCGCGCCCCGCGGCCGCTACGGCATCGGCTTGAGCTGGATTTCGCGGTAGAAGGTGGTGCCGAGGTCCCTGCGCATCTCGAAGCGCGGCTTGGTGGCCTCGTCCTGCTTGTCTTCGTCCTCGGTCTTGTAGTGCTGGGCGGCGATCGCCTTGGCCTTCGCCTCGAAGTCGGCGCTGTAGTCGAGCGCCGCGCCGTAGCTCTTGTGGAGCGTGGCGATGCAGATGTCGGGGTCGTTCGGCCCGCTCGGCGTGTGCAGGAAGAACTTGCTGTCGAGGATCAGGCCCTGCTTCTTCTGCTCCGCCATGGTGGGCAGGTAGTTCGACCGCAGGTACTCGATGTAGTCCTCCCCGTGGCCTTCGGTGGTGCGCGCGCACCAGACCTCCCAGACCGGTCCCTCGGTCCAGTGCTCCTGCGCGAGGGCCGCGCCCGACGAGACCAGACACACGAGCCCGACGGCGATTGCGATTCGCTTCATCATCTTCCCCCTCCTGGTTGGTGCCGGAGGCCGGCGAGCAGATACCGGTTCGACGGGCCTGTCAAACGCGGTCCCCGGGGTGAGGCCGGGGGGCGCCCCCGTTCCACGGTCGCGTGCGAGCCGGGCGTAGGATTCCGGAGGCGCTCCCGCGCCCCCTACTGGAGGACCCGCCATGAACCGCTTCGATTCCGGCCGTCGCCTGCGCGCGGCGGCGTGGTGCTGCGCCGTCTCGACCGCTCTCGCCGGCGCGCCGTTCGCGCGCGCTCAGGAAACTGTCAACTTGCTCGGCCTGGCCGAGGGCGCGCTGGTCGCGGTCGAGCCCGCGAGCTACGGCGGCTGGGAGCCGGTCCGGCTGCTCGACGACGCCCCCGGCTCGGGCTGGGCGAGCGTGGCGGGGGCGACCGGCGGCCAGGTGTTCGTCTTCGAGCTCGCCGAGCCGGCGCGCCTCGAACGGTTCGAGTTCGACGCGGACGATTGCCTCGACGGCGACGGGCGCGGCGCCCGGCGCGTGCGCGTCTCGGTCTCGGCCACGGCGGTGGACTCCGGTTACGCCGGCGCCCTCGAGGCCACCCTCGCCGCGCGCGCGAACGGCCAGAGCTTCGGCGCGCGCGCGCCGGCGCCGGCGCGCTTCGTGCGCCTGGAGATCCTCGACAACCACGGCGACGCCGAGTACGTCGAGCTGTGCGGCCTGCGCGGCTACGGCACGCGCCCCGAGCCCTCCGCCCTGCCCGAGGTCTCGGGCACCTACGACTCGAGCTACTCGACCTTCCACCTCCGCCAGCAGGGCGCCGCGCTGGTCGGCTGCTACGAGTTCGAGGGGGGCCTGCTGACCGGCTCCGTCTCGGGCCGGGTCATGCAGCTCACCTGGACCGAGAACGAGGGCAACGAGGTGGGCCCGGCGGTGATGGTGTTCGCGCCGGACGGCAAGAGCTTCCGCGGCCACTGGTGGAGCGGCACCGACCGCGACCAGGCGCCCGCGGGCGACTGGAACGGCACCCGGGTGAGCGCCGAAGCGGGGAGCTGCCCGCACTGGTCGGGCTCGCTCGGCGGCGAGCTCGAGAGCGCGCTCGCCGCGCGCGGCCGCGCCCGCGTCTACGGGGTCGAGTTCGACCTCGACTCGGCGACCCTGCGCGCGGAGTCGAAGCCGGTGCTCGACGAGGTCGCGCGCACGCTCGCCGCCCACCCGGACTGGGAGGTCGCGGTCGAGGGCCACACTGACTCGACCGGCGGCGCCGCCCACAACCAGCAGCTCTCCGAGGCGCGCGCTGCGGCCGTGCGCGACTATCTCGCCGGGCACGGAGTGGCGGCGGAACGGCTCACCTCGACGGGCCTCGGCGCCACCCGGCCGGTGGCCGACAACGCCACCGAGCTCGGCCGCGCCCGCAACCGGCGGGTCGAGATCGCCCGCCGCTAGCTCCGGTCACTCGTCGTAGGCGCCGGCGAGCGTGGGCTCCTGACCGCAGTCGGGCGGCACACCGCGGCAGGCGGCGTCGGCGAAGCAGGCGCGCCAGGCGGCGTGGTCCCACCAGGCGCACTCGAGCGCCCTGGTGCGCAGGTCGTTGAGTCCGGGCGCGACCTTCGAGTCCCAGATCCCCTTGGCCGCGCCGAGATCCTCGAGGAACTGCTTCGCCTTCATGTAGGTGTCGACCGGCACTTTGCCGGAGCAGGCGCCGAGGTCGCGTCCCATCTTCGAGAGCTCGTCGGCGGTGAGCTCGAACCAGGCGTCCTTCACCTGCTTGTAGGCCTTGAGGGCCTTCTTCACCTGATCGGGGTAGAGCATCGAGGCGAGGTCGCCGCGCATCGCGCGGTCGATGACGTCGCGCAGGTACAGCAGCGCGCGCGCCGCCTCGGCGGCGGAGCCGGCGCCGCCGGTGAGGATCGCCTCGAGGAGCGTCTTCGCCTGGTCGTAGAGAGCGCAGAGATCCTGCGCCGCCTGGAAGGCCGCGCGATTGGCCTCGGCCGCGGCCATGAGCCCGTTGTACTCGGCGAACGCCGGCTCGAGCGACGCCACCAGGGCGTCGAGCTGGGCGTGGCAGGTGTCGCGCAGGGCGGCCTGCTGGCCGGCGCGGCCGCAGGGGTCGAACGGCTCGCCGCCGGCCGCGTGCGGCGGCGGCGGCGGGCAGCTCGCGCCTTCGCGGCAGACCGACCACGAGACCTCGAGCCGGGGGCAGCAGCCGGTGCAGGTGGTCGAGTACGAGCCCCGCATCACGCCTCCGTCCCCTTCGAGGTAGCGCAGCCCCGGGTCGGCGCACGCGAGGCTCCCCAGCGTCGGGTACCAGCCGGCCACCAGCGGCATGAAGCCCGAGTCCCAGCGCGCTCCGTTCGTGCAGCTCACCACGAAGCCGTCCGTCTCGCGCGCCCTGAAGCCGATGGTGTAGAGGGCGCGACCGGGCTCGACCGGGCCGCCGAGGCAGCCCGTGAGGTCCGCGTCCCCGCTCGGGATCCAGATCGCGCTCGCGTGGCCGGCGTTCGGCTCGTCGAGCGCGGTGGAGATTGCCGCGCTCCCTTCGCCCGAGCAGTCGCCCCCGCGACTCGTCGAGGTGAAACGCGAGGCGACCGTCGAGCCCTCGTGCTCGAGCCGGATCAGGCTGCCGACGAGGGGGGCGCCGGTGACGGCGCCGCGCGCGTCGTAGACCGGGCAGTGGAGCGGGAAACGGTACTCGCGCAGGCGCAGCTCGACCACCGACGTCCAGTCGGAGAAGACGTCGTCCACGGTCCCGAAATGGCGCGAGGTCAGCGTGCCCGTCCAGAGCGCGCCGCGCTGACCGGGCCCGCCGGAGGCGCCGGGCGCTGGAGGCGGCGGCGTGACGGGCGGTGCGGGTGGCGCCGGCGGCGGAGGTCCGCCGGGCGGCGCCCCGCCCGGCTGCGGACCCCCATCGGGTGGGCGCGTCGATCCTCCGGCACCGCCGGGGGCGGGCTGCTCCGGCTCGGCCGCGAACAGGAGCGCGGCGACCGCGCTCCTCTCGTAGCGACCGGAGATCGCGACGACGTCCTGGGGCGAGACACCGAAGATCGGGCCGTCGCGGCTCTCTCCGGAGCGCAGGACCAGCCGGTCCTCGGCGCTCGTCGTTCCCGTCGTGGTGCCCGGGGCGGCCTCGCCGCCGCCCAGGGCGATCGCGGCGATCTCCGAACGCCGGAGCGGGGCGGCGCCTTCGACCAGACAGGTGCTGCCGGCGCAGGCGACCAGCTCGCCGGTGCGGATCGAGCCGTCGCGTAGCACGACCCGATCCTGCTTCTCGCCTCCGCCCTCCCCCGGACGCAGGTCCGCGGCGACGGCGCCGGGATCGGCGAAGCGGATCCACGCCACCTCGGAACGATCGAGCTCGCCGCCTTCGAGGGCGACCACTCCGAGACTGACGCCCGAGACGGCGCCGGTTCGCACCGTGCCGTCGGTGAGCACGACCCGGTCCGTCGCGGACGGTGCGAGCGCTGGCGGGTCGGCGGCGCCCCGGCCGAGGCCGACCCAGGCGATCTCGTCGCGCGGCACCGGCCGGCCTCCCAGCGCGCAGCGGTCCGCGAGGCAGCTCTTGAGCGCGCCGCTGCGCCGCTCGCCGCTGCGCAGCAGCAGGAGATCCTGCGCCGCGAGGGAGGCCGCCGCGGCGAAGAGGCCGACGGCGATGCCCGCGGCCCGCCGCGAGCGAGAGGGAGATCCAGGCATTCCGGACTCCGTTCCTCGGTGGTGAATCGAAGCGATGCTAGCCCAGTCCGGGGCCTACGGGTGCGAGGCGCCCTCGCCGCGATCGCGGGCGGCGAGCTTAAGATCAGGCGCCGCACCGCACCCGAATCGAGGAGGGTTCCGATGCCCGTTGCCCACGCCGTGCTGCCCAAGTCCGCTGTTGCCGCTCTCGCGCTCGCCATCGCCCTGTTCCACGCGACGTCGGCGCGCGCCGGCTGGCGCGCCGAGGGACCGGACCTGGGCGCCGTGCTCGACCTCTCGGTGGAGCCGGGGCGGCCCGACACGGTCTACGCCGCGACCCACAACGGCGGCGTCTGGCGCAGCGACGACTTCGGCCGCACCTGGACGCTGCCGGGCGCCGACCTGACCGGCTGGCGGGTCGAGTGGGTGGAGGCCGATCCGGGCACGCCGGGCACGGTCTGGGCGGGCGTGGACGACCCGGGCGAGCCCGCGCTCTACCGCTCGCGCGATCGCGGCGCGAGCTGGGAGCGGGTCACCGACCGGGTGCAGGGCGGCGCGCTGGGCAGCGTCCACGCCACCGGCGTGCGCATCGCCTTCGCCCCCTCGAAGCCCGCCGAGATCTGGGTGCCCTCGACCAATCTGCACTTCCGCAGCCGGGACGGCGGCCGCACCTGGAGCGACTTCCGCGTCCCCGACCAGGACGCCTATGCGATCGCGGTCGATGCGGCCGATCCGCGGGTGGTCTACGCGGGCGGACGGGGCCAGACCCACCAGCTGTCGCGCAGCGACGACGGCGGCGGCACGTGGAAAAAGGTGGGCGCGGGCCTCGAGGAGCGCTCGGTCTCGATCCTGCTCGTCGATCCGAGCCAGAGCGCCACCGTCTACCTGGTCGCCGGGTTCGCCGACCTGTGGAAGAGCACCGACCGGGGCGAGAGCTTCGCGAAGCTCGCGCTGCCCGCCGGCGCGACCGACGACTGCTACCGGCTGCAGCTCGATCCGTCCGACCCGAGGGTGCTCTGGGCGGCGACCGAGGCGGGCCTCTTCCGCAGCCCGGACGGAGGCGCGACCTGGGCGCGGCGAGAGCGCGGCACCGGGCGCTACCTGGTGCGCGCGGTCGCCTTCGACCCACGCGAGCCGCGGCGCATGCTGGCCGCCTCGGCGGGAGTCGGCGTCTACCGGAGCGAGGACGGCGGCGAGAGCTGGAGCGCTTCGGCCTCGGGTCTGGCGGCGGGTTGGATCGAAGGGCTCCACGGCCTGGCCGGCGCGCCGGTTCTCTTCGCGCAGACCAGCGTCGGCCTCTATCGCCTCGAGGGCGAGGGGCGCTGGAGCGAGGTCCAGGCGCCGTTCGAGAGCGACGACAAGGCGGTCGAGCTCGACGGCCTGCTCTTCGACCGGCGCGCGGCGGGAACCGTCTGGGCGTTCGACGGCTCGCGGGCGTGGCGCTCGATGGACGGCGGCCGGCGCTTCGAGGAGCTCAAGGCCAAGGAGCCCTCGCTGCGCGAGATGATGAAGGGCGACCTCGCCTCGGCGCAGTTCCACAGCCTCACCCTCGACGCCGGCGACCCGCAGGTCGTCTACGCGGGCTCGTGGTCCCACGACGAGCCCGGCCAGGCGGTGTTCAAGTCGGTGGACGGGGGCAAGAGCTTCAAGCCCTCCGGCAACGGGCTGCCCGGGGCGGCGGTCACCGCGTTGGCCGGCGAGTCGCCGGGCGAGGTCTTCGCGGTGGTCGCAGAGCACGGCCTGTTCCGCACGGGCGACGGCGGCCGCAGCTGGGCGGCGGCCGGCCGGGGCCTGCCGGAGGTCGAGCTGCGCCAGCTGGCGGTCGATCCGAGCGTGCCGGCGCGGCTCTACGTGGCGACCGAGCAGGGCCTCTTCCGGTCGGTCGACCAGGGCGCGAGCTTCGCGGCGGTGGGCGGGCCGCTGGCGGGCGAGGACGTCGAGGCGGTGGTGGTCGCAGCGGACGGCAGGGTCTTCGCGGCGAGCTTCCACGGCGTCTTCTGGAGCGCGGACGGAGGCGCGAGCTTCGCGCCCCTGACCGAGGGCCTGCCGCTCGCCGACGTGCGCGCGCTGAGCGTCGCGGGGCCGGCGCCGGGCCGGCTCTACGCCGGGACCGCCGGCACCAGCGTCTGGTCGATCGAGCTGCCCTAGGCGAGAGCGCGCCGGGGCGGGCCGCTCAGGCGAAGGAGCCGGCGCGGTAGAAGCGCTCGAGGCGCGCGTCCTTCTCTTCGAAGCGCGCGCGCAGCCAGTCGGCGAGCGCCTCGGGCGCCGAGGGCAGCTCGCCGACCGCGTAGCGGCGCACGTCGAGGTGGACCTCGCGCATCCGGCCCTGGGCCCACTGCCAGAGGCTGGGCAGGCCGTCCACGTAGCCGATGGTGACGTCGTAGACCGCGCCCAGATGGCCGCGCAGGGTCGTGACCGAGGCCACGAAGCCCCGCTCGCGCGGCACCAGGACATGACGCGGCACGGCGAGCGCGCGCGCGCGGGCGTAGCGCCGCGCCTGGGCCAGCCGTTCGGTGGTGAGGCGCGTTCCCTCGCAGAAGGAGACCAGCCAGAGCGGCGTCCTGGCGCCCAGGATGCGGCGGAACACGCGCTCGACCCGGCGCCGGTCCTCGGCCCAGTCGCGGCGCACGAACAGGCAGTCGAGGAACGCCATGCCCCAGCCGACCCCGGGCAACCAGCGCAACGAGCTCTTCACGAACCACTTCAGGTCGCCCAGTCGCCGCTCGCGCCGGGCGAGCAGGAAGAGCACCTGGATGTCGGTCATCGACTGGTGATTGGCGATCAGGACCGCGTTCTCGCGCGGCAGCGAGGCTTCGCCGGTGAACACCACGCGCGTGCGATGGAGCGAGAGCGTGGCGCGCGCGCACCAGCCCCAGAAACGGTCGGCTGCCCAGCGGTTGACGCGCCGGAAGGCGCCGGACGAGAGCGGGCGCAGGAGCAGGCTCGCAGTCTGCACGAGGTTGAAGCCGAGCAGCGAAGCGGAGAGCCAGAGCGCGACGAGCAGCCCGCGCGCGGCCTGGCGGAGGCGCACCGGCCAGGGTTTCGCGCGAGGGAGGCGGGCGAGCGGCACGAGGCCAGCCTAGCGCTTCGCTCCGGGCGGGGCGCCACCCGCCGGGACGAGCTCAGCCCTCGCGCCTGCTGCCGTTCGTGCGCGCGGCCCGGGCGCGTCGGCGCGCGCCGAGCGCCGCGTCGAGCTTGGCGAGCAGGGAGGAGAGCCCGCGCGCGAGCGTGCCGCGCTTGCGGGTCAGCGCCGGGTTGGAGAGGGCGACCCAGACCAGGGCGAGCTCCCCGGAATCGAGCGAGACGCGGGTCGAGCCGGTGTCGTGGATGCGGTAGCGGCCGTCGCTCGAATCGATGGCGACGCCCTGCTGCTCGAGCGCCGCCAGGTCGCGGAAGACGGTGCGCTCGGAGACGCCGAAACGGTCCGCGATCTCCTCGACCGTGTGGCCGATCTTGGTGTTCAGGAACTGGGCGAGGCCGAACAGGCGCTCGGCGCGGCTCACGGCGGGACTCCGGCTCGACCCGGCCGGCTTGCCCGGGGCGGAGCGGGGGAGTCGCCGGGCGCAGAGCTCGGCGAGCCGCGGCGGCGCGGCGAGGGGATCGGCACGATGGCGCTATTCAACCACGGGCTGCTGACAGGATCTGTCAGCGGCTTGCGGCGGGGTCAGGGCGCCAGCAGCTCGACCGGGAGCACGTCCCCCCCGCCCAGGATGGCGGAGACGGCGGCGGCCCGGGCCAGGAAGAACACGGCCAGCAGAAGGCCGGCGACGCCGGTCGCGCGGCGCAGCGAGGGCGGAACCCAGCGCGCGGCGAGCAGCAGGGCGAGGGCGGCCCCCAGGGTGAGCAGGTCGAGCGCCATCGCACGGCGCAGCGCGCCGGGCCAGAGCAGCCAGGCGGCGGCGAGCGCCGGCCCGGCGGCGGGGGTCCAGCGCTGCGGCGGGCCGGTGAGGAGCTCGGCGGCGGCGAGCGCGAGCGGCAGGCGCAGCAGGATGCCGAGCAGCAGGCCGGCCGGGGTCGGAGCCGGTCCCCAGCCGATCCGCAGCAGCTCGGCGCCCCAGGTCTGGACGGCCAGCCCGAGCGCGCCGAAGACGCCCGCCAGGCGCCATTCCCGGGCGCCGAGCCGGGCTCCGCCCAGGACGAGCAGGAGGTCGGACAGCGCCAGGCCGGCGGTCGCCACCACGATCGAGCGCGCGGCGAGCGAGCCGTCGGCGAATCCGGTCAGGGCCCAGGCAACGGCAGGATCGGGATCGAAGCGGAGGAGGGCGAAGGTGGCGATGGCCGAGAGGCCGAGCGCGGGCAGCGACGCGGCGGCCCAGGCCCGGCGCCCGCGCTCCTCGCCCGTGGCAAGGCGCCAGGGCAGGTAGGCGTGGCACCCCCAGACCAGCAGGTTCAGCGCCAGGACGGCGGCGCCGGCGAGCAGCACTAGGACCCGCCTCCGGGCCCGAGCCGGTGCGCCCAGGGGCTCGCCGGCAGCCGGGCGAGCAGCTCGCGCGGGGTGGCGCCATCGGGTGGCAGCGGCAGGTCGGGGGCGAGGTCGGCGAGCGGCGCGAGCACGAAACGGCGCTCGCGCAGCCGGGGGTGGGGCAGCTCGAGGCCGGGGCCAGGGCGCTGCTCGTCACCGACGAACAGCAGGTCGATGTCGATCGTGCGCGGCGCGTCGCGCCGGCCGTCGCGGCGACGGCCGAGCTCGATCTCGACCGCGAGCGCGCCGGCGAGCAACGCCTCGGCGCCCAGCGCCGAAACGCCCAGGGCGACGGTGTTCAGGTACTCGGGCTGCGGGATCGGGGACACCGGCTCGGTGCGGTAGAGGGGGGCGACCTCGAGCGGCCCGAACCGGCGGGAGAGGCGGGCGAGCGCCGCGGCGAGGGCTGCGCGGGGATCACCCAGGTTGGCGCCGAGCGCCAGGGCGAAGGGCCGCGACCCTTCACTCCTCGTCGTCGAAATCCTCCGCGGCGTGCTCCTCTTCGTCCTCGACGACGCCCTCGGGCTTCTCGATCTCCTCCTCGGCGAAGTCCTCGTCGCCCTGGGGGGCGAGGAGCTCCTCCTCCTCGACCTCGGGGACGCGCACGACCTCCTCGCGCTTGCGGCGCTTGGCGTGGGCCGCCTCGCCGGCGAGATCCTGCTTCTTGGCGTCCTTCTGATTGGCCCCGCACTTCGGGCAGATCGGTTCCGGCTTGCCGAGGTCGTAGAACCTCGCGCCGCAGCGGAAGCACTCGTGCTTGTTTCCAAGTTCCGGCATTCGGAGGCTCTCCAGGCCGGCCAAGGGCCGGCGGACGCGGGACGGTAGCAGCGGCCCCGGGGGCTGTCAACACTCCGCGGCGCCCGATAGGATGGGTGGGCCCGGCGCGCCCGCAGCGCCGGAGTCCCCCGCTCCCGACCGTGCGAATCCGCCTGCTCCGACTGCCGATCCTCGCCGCGCTCGGGCTGCTCGTCCTGCTCGGTGGCACCGCCGCCGCCACGCCGCCCGCGGCGCGGCCGCCGGACCCCGAGGCCGCTGGCCTCACGCCGAGTCAGCGCCTGGGCGCCCTGCTGGAGCGCGTCAAGTGGGAGCAGAAGCGGCTCGAGTCGCTGGAAGCCGAGTTCGTGCAGGAGAAGGAGAGCGAGTTCCTGACGCGGCCGGAGATCTCGCACGGGACCTTCTCGTACCAGCGGCCCGACCGCGTGCGCTGGGAGTACCGGAGCCCCAACCCGATCACCCTGGTGCTCGACGGTGACGAGATGGTGACCTGGTATCGCGACCTCGAGCGCGCGGAGCGGGCGCGGGTGGGGCGCGTCTCGACCCAGGTCTTCCGCTACCTGAGCGCGAGCGGCTCGCTCGACACGCTGCTGGGCTACTTCTCGGTGACGTTCACCGCGCCCGCGCCCGGTGAGCCCTGGCGGCTCGAGCTCAAGCCCCGCTATGCGCGCATCGCGCGCCGGCTCTCGGGCATGACGCTCTGGATCGACCGCGCACTCTTCCTGCCGGTGCGCGTCGCCTTCGTCGAGCCCAACGGCGACCAGACCCGCTACCGGCTCGAGGGCCTGCGCCCGAACCTGGCGATCCCGGCGGAGCGCTTCGAGCTCGAGCTGCCCGCCGGGGTCGAGGTGCGCGAGGTCGACCTGGGCGGCGCGCGCGGCAACGGCGCGGGCGGCGACGGCCCGCAGTGAGCTTCCGCTTCGAGATCCACGGCCGCGACGGCGCGGCCCGCGTGGGCCGGCTCGAGACCCCCCACGGCGCGATCGAGACGCCCGCCTTCATGCCGGTAGGCACCCTGGGCGCGGTCAAGGGCCTGACCCCCCAGGAGCTCGAGTCGGCCGGCGCCCAGGTGATGCTGGCCAACCTCTACCACCTCTCGTTGCGCCCCGGGGTGGAGGCGATCGAACGCCTCGGCGGCCTGCACTCCTTCACCGGCTGGCGGCGGCCGATCCTGACCGACTCCGGCGGCTTCCAGGTCTTCAGCCTGTCGGGCCACCGCGAGGTGGACGGCGACGGCGTCACCTTCCGCAGCCACCTGGACGGCGAACGGCTGCGCTTCACCCCCGAGCAGGTGGTCGCCGCCCAGGAGCGCCTGGGGGTGGACCTGGCGATGGTGCTGGACGAGTGCCCGCCCTGGCCCATCGAGGAGGCGGCGGCGGAGCGCTCGCTCGAGCGCACCCTGGAGTGGGCGCGCCGCGCCGTGGCGGCGCGCCGTCGGCCGGAGCGCACGGCCCTGTTCGGGATCGCGCAGGGCAGCGTCTTCCGCCGCCTGCGCGAGCGCGCCGCGCGCGAGCTCGCCGAGCTCCCCTTCGACGGCTACGCCATCGGCGGCGTCTCGGTGGGCGAGCCCGAGGCCGAGCGCCGCGCGGTGGTGGAGTGGACCGCGCCGGCCCTGCCCGAGGCGCGTCCCCGCTACCTGATGGGGGTGGGCACGCCCGAGGATCTGCTCCACGCCGTGGCGTCCGGGGTGGACCTGTTCGACTGCGTGCTACCGGCGCGCAACGGCCGGCACGGCCTGCTGTTCACCCGCGCGGGGGTGATCCGGATCAAGAACGCCGTGTTCCGGGACGATCCGCGCCCGCTCGACGCCGAGTGCCGGTGTCCGGTCTGCGCGCGCGTGCCGCGCGCCCTTCTCCACCACCTGGTGCGCGCCGGCGAGATCACCGGAGCGGTCTACGGCACGCTGCACAACCTGCGTTACTTTCTTGACTTCATGGCGGATCTCCGACAGGCTATCCGCTCTTGTCAGCTCGGAGAACGCGCCCGGAGCCGGGCCGTTTCTTCGGCGGACGGAAACCGAACCGAGAGCCTCGCCGCGCCCGCCCCCGGTTCCGCCTTTTCCGGCGGCTCGGGTGGTTTCCGGCCCTGACGCCGGACGCGGGAGTCGAGGCTCCGCGACCGGAGACGAACGATGCCCTTCATCCTCGCGCAGGCCGCCGCGGAGGGAGCTTCTCCGCTGATCCAGCTGCTGCCGGTCCTGCTCATCTTCGCGATCTTCTATTTCCTGCTGCTGGCGCCGATGCGCAAGCGGCAGAAGGCCCACCAGGCGCTGCTCGGCCAGCTCAAGCGCGGTGACCGCGTGGTCACCAACGGAGGACTGCTGGGCGAGATCTCGGCGGTGGAGGAGAAGGTGGTCCACCTGAAGCTCTCCGACAACGTGAAGGTGCGCGTGGTCAAGACGGCGATCGCCGGGCTCGAGGGCGATCCGGCCGCCGAGGAGGGGAACAAGGGATGAGGAACCGTCTGCTCTGGCGCGGGCTGCTGATCGTCGCGCTCGGCGCCCTGGCCGCCTGGGCCGTCTATCCGCCCGAGGAGAAGATCCACCTCGGGCTCGACCTGCAGGGCGGCATCCATCTCGTGCTCCAGGTCCAGACCCAGGACGCGGTGCGCTCGGAGACCGAGAAGGACGCCGAGGTCCTGCGCCGCGAGGCGGCCGACAAGGGGGTCACCGGCGTGCGCTCGAGCCGGACCTCGGACACCAGCTTCGAGGTCACCGGATACTCCCCGGCCGACGCCGGCAAGGTGCTCAAGGCCGCCAACGACTACCTGGCCGGCGGCTGGTCCTGGCGCGAGGCGGGCGATCGCCTGGTGTTCGAGATGGAGCCGGCCAACGAGAAGGCGATCCGCGACGGCGCGGTCAACCAGGCGCTGCAGACCATCCGCAACCGCATCGACCAGTTCGGCGTCTCGGAGCCGGTGATCGCCCGCCAGGGGCTGGACAGCGAGCGCATCGTGGTCCAGCTGCCCGGCGTCGACGACCCGGAGCGCGTCAAGCGGCTGATCAAGAACACCGCGTTCCTCGAGTTCCGGCTCTGCGACTACCCCTACAGCGGAGCGGGAGCGGGCAGCCGGGAGGAGGTCCTCCAGCACTACGGCGGCCGGCTTCCCGAGGACATCGAGGTCCTGCCCGAGGACCAGCGCGACCGCGCCACCGGCAAGACGATCTCGCAGACCTTCTACGCGGTGCAGCGGCGGCAGGTGATCACCGGGCGGGATCTGAAGTCGGCCAGCCCCTCGCGCGACCAGTTCGGGCAGCCGGTGGTGCAGTTCATGCTCTCCGCCGACGGAGCCGTGCGCTTCGGCGAGGCGACCGGCTCGAATGTCGGGCGCGGGCTCGCCATCGTGCTCGACGGTCACATCGTGTCGGCGCCGCGCATCAACTCGCGCATCACCGATTCCGGGATCATCGAGGGCAACTTCAGCGACCAGGACGTCCAGGACCTGGTCACCACGCTGCGCTCGGGCGCCCTGCCGGCCGGCATCACCTACCTCGAGGACCGCACGGTCGGTCCCTCGCTCGGCCAGGACTCGATCGAGGCCAGCCTCAAGGCCGGCCTGCTGTCGGTGATCTGCGTCGTGCTCTCGCTGGTGATCGTCTACCGCTTCTCGGGTTTCAACGCGCTGGTCGGGCTGGCGCTCAACGTGCTCCTCCTGTTCGGCGCGCTCGCCTACTTCGGGGCGACGCTGACCCTGCCCGGCATCGCGGGCGTGGTGCTCTCGGTGGCCATGGCGGTGGACGCCAACGTGCTGATCTTCGAGCGCATCAAGGAGGAGATGAAGCTGGGCAAGACGGTCCGCTCGGCGATCGAGGCCGGCTTCGACAACGCGCTCTCCTCGATCCTCGACTCCAACATCACGACCCTGATCGCGGCGCTGTTCCTCTTCCAGTTCGGCACCGGCCCGATCCGGGGCTTCGCGGTCACGCTCTCGATCGGCATCCTCGGCACCCTCTTCTGCGGCATCTTCGTCAGTCGCTGGCTCTTCGACCTCTTCTACTCGAGCCGGCCGGGCGCGCAGAGGATCTCGATCTGACCGGTGCCCCCGGCGATCCACGGAGCCAGCCATGGACCTTCTGAGCAACACCAAGTTCGACTTCATGAAGTACCGCAAGTTCTGGCTCGCCCTCTCCTTCGTGGTGATGGCGGTCGGTTTCGTGGCGGTGTTCTTCCTGGACCGCCTGAACATGGGCATCGACTTCGCGGGCGGCACCCAGCTCACCCTCAAGTTCAAGCAGGCGCCGGACGTCCAGGCGCTGCGCGGGCTGGTCGAGGGCGCGGGCTTCCGCGAGGCCCAGATCCAGCGCTTCGGCGCGCAGGAAGACAACGAGGTGATGATCCGCACGCCGCTGGTCGAGGGCAGCGAGGAGGGCAGCGCCGTGCCGGTGCTGGCCGCGCTCGTCGGCCGCTACTCCGGCACGATGGCCGAGGGCACCGACCTGAACCGGATCGGCACCGCGACCATCGCCGGCCTGCTCGCCGCCGGCGATCCCGACGGCGTCGGCCCGGAGGCCGCGCCCGGGCACTACGACGGCGTGGCGGCCTCGATCATGGCGCGCCGCAAGGAGCTCGGCATCTTCCCGTCCTGGGACGAAGTGGCGCGCGCGGAGGGCCTCTCGCCGCGCGTGCTCGAGGCGCTGAAGCGCACGGGCGGGCTGGGCGAGTTCTCGGTGCTCGCCACCGAGAACGTCGGCCCGCAGGTGGGCGCCGAGCTGCGCAAGCGCGGCTTCCTGGCGGTGATCGGCGCGCTGCTCGGCATGCTGGTCTACATCTGGCTGCGCTTCGAGCTGCGCTTCGGCGTCGGCGCCACCATGGCCAGCCTCCACGACGTGCTGATCACGCTCGGCATCTACGCCTTCATGGGCTACGAGTTCAACCTGACCACGATCGCCGCGTTCCTCACCCTGGTCGGCTACTCGGTCAACGACACCGTGGTCACCTTCGACCGCGTGCGCGAGAACCTGCGCAAGTCGCGCGGCCAGGACCTGCTCACGCTGCTCAATCGCAGCCTCAACCAGATGCTCTCGCGCACGCTGCTGACCGGCGGCACCACGATCATGGCGGCGCTGATGCTCTGGCTGTTCGGCGGCGAGGCGATCAAGGGCTTCGCCTTCATCATCCTGATCGGTATCGTGATCGGCACCTACTCGTCGATCTACATCGCGAGCCCGTTCGCCCTGTTCTGGGAGGAGTGGTTCGGGCCCGGCGGCCGGTTCGGCCGCAAGGCCGACGCGCCCTCGAAGCGCTTGCCCGCCGCCGCCCGCCCCAACGGCGCGCGCTAGACTGACCGTCGGCGGCGCCCGCCGCGAGGCGCCGCCGACGAAGATGCCCGAGCTGCGCAGACGCCCACCGGCACCACCGGTGCCGCCACCCAAACCGCCGAACCTCGAGGAGCTCGCCGCGCGCCTCGCGGCCAGCGGCCGTGAGGTCGACAAGGTCTTCCTCACCCGCGTCTGGGGCTTCTCGGCCGAGATGCACAAGGACCAGGTGCGCAGGTCGGGGGAGCCGTTCCTGACCCATCCGGCGAGCGTCGCGTGGCTGCTCGCCGACCTCCGCCTCGACCAGACCTGCGTGGTGGTGGGGCTGCTCCACGACGTGCTCGAGGACACGCTCACCACCAAGGCGACGCTCGAGGACAAGTTCGGCGCCGAGATCGCGGAGCTGGTCGACGGCGTGACCAAGATCGGCCGCCACCTCTACGTCCGCAAGGACGATGCCCAGGCGGAGACCTTCCGCAAGATGATCCTCGCCTCGGCGCGCGACCTGCGCGTGATCCTGGTCAAGCTCGCCGACCGTCTGCACAACATGATGACCCTGGCCGCGATGTCACCCGAGGCGCGGCGCCGGATCTCGCAGGAGACGCTCGAGATCTACGCGCCGATCGCGCACCGGCTGGGCATGGCCAAGGTCAAGGGCGACCTCGAGGATCTCGCCTTCTTCTATCTCTATCCGTTGCAGTTCGCGGCGCTCCAGGCCAAGGTGCAGGAGAAGGTCAAGGTCGGGCGCAACACGGTGCGACAGATCTCCGAGCGGCTCAAGGCGAGCCTCCACGACGCCGGCATCGAGGCCGAGATCAGCCACCGGGTCAAGCGCTACTACTCGATCTACCAGAAGCTGCGCCGCCAGGACATCGACATCTCGGAGCTCTACGACTACCTCGCGTTCCGCATCGTGACCGCAGACCTGCGCGACACCTATGCGGCGCTCGGCATCGTGCATCAGAGCTGGCGGCCGATCCCGGGCCGGTTCAAGGACTACATCGCGATGCCCAAGCCCAACCTCTACCAGTCGCTGCACACGACGGTGGTGGGCGGCGGCGGCCAGCCCTTCGAGGTCCAGATCCGCACGCGCGAGATGGACCTGGTCGCGGAGGAGGGCATCGCCGCGCACTGGATGTACAAGGAGGGCAAGGACGAGCCGGAACACCCCGATCCGGGCCTGCG
>JAFNAE010000052.1 GCA_017860005.1 Acidobacteriota bacterium
GGTCGAGCAGCGCGTCGCGGCGGATCTTGAGGGTGGGGGTGAGCAGCGCCTCGTACTCCTGGGGGGCGCCGGGGATCACCAGCAGCCGTTTCGGCTTCTCGAACTCCGAGAAGGCGGCGAGCGCGGCGGCGACGCGCGGCAGCAGGGCGGCCGCGGCGTCCTGTCCCGCGGCGGCGAGCCGCTCGAGCTCGGCGCGCTCGACGAACACGGCGGCGGCGACGAACGGCCGCCCTTCGCCGAACAGCACGGCGCCCAGGAACGGCGGCGTCGCGGCGATCGCCCGCTCGATCGGCTCGGGCGAGAGCTTCTTGCCGGTCGACAGCATGAGGACGTTCTTCGATCGCCCCTCGATCCAGAGCCGGCCCTGCTCGTCCTGGCGCCCCAGGTCGCCGGTGCGGAAGTAGCCGTCCTCGGTCCAGGCGTCGCGCGCGTCCTCCGGCTCGAGGAAGCCGGAGAGCAGGAGCGGCCCGCGCAGGAGCAGCTCGCCGTCCCCGGCGAAGCGCACCTCGTGGTCGGGCGAGACATAGCCGGCGCAGCCCTCGACGCGCGGGCCGGCGAGCAGGTTGCTGGAGATCATCCCCGCGGTCTCGCTCATGCCGTAGAGCTCGATCACCGGGAGGCCGAGCGACTCGAAGAAGCGGAACAGCGGCGGCGGCGCCGGCGCGCCGCCCACGTAGAGACCGCGCACGCGCCCGCCCAGCCGCGCGCGCACCGCGCGGCCGACCACGCGGTCGGCGAGCAGCGTGCCGAGCCGGTCGCGCCAGCGCCGCGAACCGCCCAGCCGGCGTCGAGCGGCCGCGGCAAGGCTGCCGGCGAGCAGCGCGGCGACCGGCGCCGGCATCGCCGCCAAGCGCTGCTCGACCCCCGCCCGGATGCGCTCGTAGACGAACGGCACCGAGAACAGGTAGGTGGGCCCGAGCGCGAAGCCGAGCTCGAAATCCTCGCGGCGCGTCACCATCAGCAGCTCGTGCCCCTGGGCGAGCGCGAGCGCGACCTGGGCGTGGCCGGCGACGTGCCCGTAGGGGAGGAAGTGGAGCCCGACGTCCGCCGAGCCCAGGCCGACGGTGCCCTGCGCGTATTCGACCGCGCGCACCATCGCGCGCTGCGGCAGGCGAACCCCTTTGGGACGGCCGGTCGTGCCGCTCGTGAACAGGAGCAGGAAGGGGTCCTCCCCCGCGACGCCGGCTGCGAGCGCCGCGACCTCGCCCGGGTCGAGCCCGGGCGCGCCGGGGCCGAGCGCGTCGCGTGCGGTGGTCGAGGCGAGGCCGGCGGGCAGCGCCGCCGCCTCGATCGGCTCGAGCGAGAGCAGCGCCGCGAGGCCCGCCGCCACGAGCTCGGGCGCCGCCGCCTGGAGCTTGGCCCACTGCGCCGGGCCCGAGACGAAGATCGCGCGCGGCGCGACGCGCCGTGCGATCGCCGCGGCGGGCTCGGCGGCGAGGCTCGAGAACAGCGCCGCCGGCTCGGCGCGCAGCAGCTGGGCGCCGAGCGCGACCATCTGCCATTCGGGCGAATTCTCGGCCAGCAGCAGGACTCGCTCGCCCGCGGCGACGCCCGCGGCGCGCAGGAACGCCGCGGCGCGCCCGGCGCCGGCCGCGAAACCGGCGAAGGTGACCACGCGCGGCGCCACGGCCTCGCCCCCGGCGCCGGGCGGAGCGACGAGCCGGTAGAAGGGGCGCTCCGGCACGCGGCGCGCGGTGGCGACCATCAGGCTCGGCAGCGTGCGCTCCTCGAAGCGCACGGGCGCCAGGCGCGGCCGATCCTCCCGGGCAAGCATCGGCCGCCGCTATCTCGCCGGCGCCGCCGCGTTGGCGCGCAGCGGCTTCGCGTCGCTCACCGGAACGTGGCAGGCGAGGCAGTCGCGGCGCGCGCCGGCGAGCTCCGCGCCGACCCGCTCCGGGGCGTTGCGCAGGTCGGTGCGGTGGCTGGCGGGCAGGGGCGGCGCGTCGCCCTCGTCCCCCTCGTCGCCTTCCGCCGCGTGGCAGTCGAGGCAGGCGTGGCTGGAGCGGGTCAGGGGCAGGAAGTCGCCGATGCCGTGCGGGATCCGGGGCGGCGCCCCCGGATACGCGCGCGGCAGGCGCTCGTTGTCCCCCGGATCGGAGTCGTTCCACCGGAAGCCGCGCGGCTCCGGCACCTGGAAGACGCTGCCCGGATAGAGCGAGAGATCGCCGTCGGAGATCGCGGCGCCATGCGCGGCGGTCTCGCCGGCCCGGCCCCCGGTTTCGCGCTTCTCGGGGTCGTCGGCGCCGGCGGCGGCGGTCGCCAGGACCGCGGCGGCGATCAGCACGGAGGTTCTCTTCATGTCGATGGCCTTCCCTTCCGCCTCAGGCGCGCGAGACGCGCACCGCGCACTTCTTGAAGTCGATCTCCTTGGAGATCGGGCAGGTGGCGTCGAGCGTGACCTTGTTGATGAACACCGACTCGTCGAACCAGGGCACGTAGACCGTGCCGCGCGGCGGGCGGTTGCGCCCGGCCAGCTCGACGCGCGCGGTGATCCGTCCGCGCCGCGACTCGATCGCGGCGAGCGCGCCCTGGGCGAGGCCGCGCGCCTCGGCGTCCTTCGGGTGCATGAACAGCTGCGCCTCCGGCATCGCGGCGTGGAGCTCGGGCACGCGCCGGGTCATGGTGCCGGAGTGCCAGTGCTCGAGCACGCGCCCGGTCGAGAGCCAGAGGTCGTAGAGCGCGTCCGGGCTCTCGGCGGGGGCCGCGTAGGGCCGGAAGAAGATCTTCGCCTTGCCGCCGATCGCCACCGGCGCGCCGGCGCCGGGTCCGGCGAGGTCGCCCATCGGCAGCTTCTTGCCCGCCTTGCCGTAGAAATCGAAGCCGGTCCCCTTCGCGACGTACGGGTCGTAGCGCTCGTTGAAGCGCCAGGGCGTCTCGCGGCCGTCCACCACCGGCCAGCGCAGGCCGCGCACGTCGTCGCCGAAGTAGACGTCGAACGGCGCCAGGTCGTGGCCGTGGCCGCGGCCGAAGCCGGCGTACTCCTCGAACAGCGCCTTCTCCGGGAACCAGTCGAGGCCGGAGGCGGCGACCGTGGCGTTGGCGTGGCCCCGCGCCACCGGGTCCGGCCACTTCACGGCGCGGTGGGCGGGGGTCGCGAAGAGCACCTCGTAGAGCGTCGTGTCCGGCCCATAGCCGAGCGCCGAGGCCGCCGCGAGCACGTCCGGGAGGGCGCCGTCGGGAAAGCCCTCGGCCTTCAGGCCGGGCACCTTCTGCTCGCCCCACACGTCCCGCAGCCGGAAGCGCTTCGAGAACTCCAGCATCTGCCAGACGTCGGTGCGCGCCTCGCCCGGCGCATCGACCTGCTGGCGCCACATCTGGGTGCGCCGCTCCGAGTTGCCGTAGGCGCCCCACTTCTCGAAGATCATCGCGGAGGGAAGGATCAGGTCCGCGACCTTGGCGGAGAGCGTCGGATAGACGTCCGAGACGACCACGAAGCAGTCCTTCTCGCGCGCCGCGTGGAGCCAGTGGTTGGCGTTGGCGGTGGACTGGAACGGGTTGGTGACCTGGATCCAGAGCCAGGCGAGCGAGCCGTCCTCGAGGTCGCGCATCATCTTGGTGATGTGGCTGCCGACCTTCGGATTGAGCGTAGCGGCGGGCAGCCGCCAGTGCCGTTCGGCGATCGCGCGGTGCTCGGCGTTGTCCACCACCATGTCGGCGGGAAGCCGGTGCGAGAAGGTGCCGACCTCGCGCGCCGTGCCGCAGGCCGAGGGCTGCCCGGTGAGCGAGAAGGCGCCGTTGCCCGGCTGCGCCTGCTTGCCGGTGAGCAGGTGGACCATGTAGGCCTGCTCGTTGACCCAGGTGCCGCGCGAGTGCTGGTTGAAGCCCATCGTCCAGTAGCTCACCACCTTGCGCCCGCGCTCGGCGTAGAGGTCGGCGAGCTGGACGAGCTTGGCGCGGAACGCCTCGTGTCCCTCGTCGGGATCGCCGTGGGCGAGCTCGGCGACGAAGTCGAGGGTGTAGGGCTGGAGCGCCCGGGTGAACTCCTCGAAGGAGATCAGCCAGTGCCGGCCGGGGTCCGCGGCCGAGGCCTGGCGCACGCGGTGCTCCACGTGGGGGTCGAGCCCGGCGAGCACCGCCTCGGCGCGCGTCAGCACCACCTCGCGCTCGCGCGCCTGCGTGTCCTTCTCGGCGGCATAGGCGAACTCGTCGCCCGCGCGCAGGCCGAAGCCGATGTCGGTCGGCCCGGCCGCGAAGGCGCAGTGGCGCTCGACGAAGCCGCGGTCGACCGCGCCGCGCGCCACGATCTCGCGCGCGAGGTAGTTCCAGATCGCCAGATCGGTGCCCGGCCGGAACACGAGCTCGAGGTCGGCCATCTCCGAGGAGCGATTGTGGAAGGTGGTCAGGTTGACGATCCGGCAGCGCTCGGCGCGCGCGCGTCGGTCGAGGATGCGCGCCCAGAGCATCGGGTGCATCTCGGCCATGTTGGCGCCCCACAGCACCACCGTGTCGGTCTCCTCGATGTCGTCGTAGCAGCCGGCGGGCTCGTCGATGCCGAAGGTCTGCATGAAGGCGGCGACCGCCGAGGCCATGCAGTGGCGCGCGTTGGGATCGAGGTTGTTCGAGCGCCAGCCCGCCTTGACCAGCTTGGCGGCGCAGTAGCCCTCCTGGATCGTGTACTGGCCGGAGCCCATGACGCCGACCCCGGTCGGCCCCAGCGCCGCGTGCGCCCGGCGCCACTGGCGCTCCATCTCGTCGAAGGCGAGCTGCCAGGAGACCGGCACGAAGTCGCCGCGCTTGTCGAAGCGGCCGTCCTTCATGCGCAGCAGGGGCGTGGTCAGCCGGTCCTCGCCGTAGAGGATCTCGGCGTTGGCGTAGCCCTTGATGCACAGCAGCCCGCGGTTGACCGGGCTCGCCGCGTCGCCGCGCACCGCGACCACGCGCCCGTCGCGGGTCGCGATCTGGATGCCGCAGCCGACGCCGCAGAAACGGCAGACTCCCTTGTCCCAGCTCCAGCCGCGCTCGGGGTCGGCGACCTCGGCGAGGCTCGCGCCGGGCAGGCCGGCGACGGCGGCGGTGGCGGCCGCCACCGCGGCGCACACGAACTCGCGCCTGGACAGCGAAGGCTCGTTCACGGATCCTCCAGCACGAGGCGCGCGGCGGCGCCGTCGTCGATCAGGTGATAGACGAGGTCCGCGGAGCGCACGGCTCCGAGGCCCTGGATGCGTCGGAAGAGGCGCTCCTGCCCCGCGCGATCGTCGGTCTCGAGGACGACGACGCATCTGCCGTTGCCGGGGTCCCGCTGGTGGAGGGTCACCGCGTCGAGGGCGGCGAGGCTGGCGACGGCCTCGTCGAACCGGCCGGGATCGGCGGTGACGAGAACTCCCGCGTAGTGGCGTGTCGCGCTCATCGGCTCGTCCGCGCCCCCGGGGCCCGCGTCCGCATCCGGTCCCCGGCGGCGGCGCGCCCGGCGTCGAGCGACGCGGCGAACGGCACCGCCATGATAGTCGAGCTCGCCGCGCGCGCGGCCGCCCGGACGGGATGGGGCGGCGCCGTGCTACCTTGCCGGCGATGGCCCTCGCCGTGCTCGAGCTCTTCTGCGGCCTGGGCGGCTGGCGCTACGCGGCGGCCGGGCGCGGCCGCGTCGTCGCCGCCTGGGACGTGGACGAGGCCGCACGCGCCACCTACGAGGCGAACCACGGCGAGCGCCCGCGTGCGCGCGAGCTCGCCACCGTGCCGGTCGAGGAGATCGCCGGGCTGGGCGCCGACACCTGGGTGTTGAGCCCGCCCTGCCAGCCGTTCTGCCGGATGGGCAACCGCCACGGTCTGGCCGACCGGCGCTCGCGCGCCTTCGTCCGCCTGATGGCGGTGTTCGACGCCGCGCCGCCCGACCACCTCGTGCTCGAGAACGTCGAGGGCTTCCTCGGCTCGGACGCCCACGACCTGCTTCGCGAGCGCCTGCGCCGGCACGGCCTCGGCTGGCGCGAGGAGCGGCTCTGCCCGACCCGCTTCGGCATCCCCAACCGGCGGCCGCGCGCCTGGATCGTCGCCTCGCGGCGGCCGCTCGCCGCGCGGACGCCGCCCGCCATCGAGCCCGAGCCGCTGGCGCGCTTCCTCGACGAAACGGAGGACCGGTCGCTCGAGCTCGACCCGGCGCTGCTCGGCCGGCACCTGCCGGGCCTCGACCTCGTCGCCGCCGACGACCGGCGCAGCGCCTGCTTCATCGCCGGCTACGGCCAGCGCCTGGTCGGCAGCGGCTCGTTCCTGCGCACGGCGCGCGGCGTGCGCCGCTTCTCGCCCGCGGAGGTCGCCCGCCTGCTCGGGCTGCCCGGGAGCTTCCGCTTCCCGCCCGGGCTCTCGCTCGAGCGCCGCTACCGGCTGCTCGGCAACTCGCTCTCGATCCCGGTCGCGCGCTGGGTGCTCGACGAGCTCGGCGGCTGAACGTCCGGCCCGGCGCTCGCCGCCTCCCCCGGGGAGCGTCCGCCGCGGGGCGCTACTCCCTGGCCCCGGCTTCGAGCAGGGCCGCGACGATCTCGTCCGGTGCGCCGTTGTAGCGGGCGGTCTGGAGCGGCGTCTCGCCGTTGCTCTGGGCCGCGTTGGGGTCCGCGCCCGCCGCGAGCAGCTGGCGCACGACGGCGAGGTCGCGCGCGCGCGCCGCGGCGTGGAGCGCGGTCGAGTCGGCCTGGTCGCGCGCCTTGACGTCGGCTTCGTGCGCGAGCAGCAGGGCGACGATCTCCGGCGACGCGCCGCCCTCGATGGCGGCGATCAGGGCCGGGGTGCCGAACTCGGAGCGCGCGTCGGCGTCGGCGCCCGCCTCGAGCACCGCCCGGATCAGCTCCGGGTCGCCGTCGGAGATCGCCATCAGGAGGGGCGGGCCGAGCACCGTGGTCGCGTCGATGTCCGCGCCCGCCGCGGCCAGCAGCGGGACGAGGGCGGTCTGCCGGAACTGGACCGCGCTCATCAGCGGCGTACGCCCGTCCTGATTGGCGCGGTTCGGGTCGGCCTTCGCCTCGAGCAGCAGCGGGACGATCTCGAGGTAGCCGTCCTCGACCGCCGCGAGCAGGGCGGTCCTGCCCTCCCGGTCCGCGGCGTTCGGGTCGGCGCCCTTCGACAGCAGATACTTCGTGACCTCGAGCTTGCGCGTGTCCGTCGCGCGCCGCAGCGGCGTGTGGCCGACGCCGTCCACGAAGTCCAGCCGCGCGCCGGCCTCGACCAGGCGGCGGACGATGCCGAGCGCGTCGGTCTGCGCCGCCCAGCCGAGCGCCGAGCGGCCGTTGCAGACTGGGTTGGCGTCGGCGCCCTTGGCGAGCAGGGCGGCGACGGCCTCCTCGTCCGCGTACATCACCGCTTCGCAGAGCGGGTCCATCTCCTGGCCGGCGAGCGGCGTCGACAGCAGGGCGAGCGCGAGCAGACCGGCGCGGCAGGCGTCTCTCATGGCGGCCGTCCCGGGCGGCGCAGGGGACCGCCCGGCCTCCGGCGCGCGAGCCTATCGCCGCCGCGCCCCGCGCGGCGCGCGGTATCCTCGCCGGGATGAACGACGAACGCGTCTGCGAGCGGGTCTCCGACGCCGTCGGCGGCACGCCGCTGGTGCGCCTGCGCCGCTCGCTGCCGGGTTTCGGGGGCGAGGTCTTCGCCAAGCTCGAGTTCGTCAACCCGATGGGCAGCGTCAAGGACCGCATCGCGCGCTACATGGTCGAGCGCGCGCTCTCCGACGGCCGGCTGCGCCCCGGCGGCACCGTGATCGAGGCCTCGTCGGGCAACACCGCGATGGGCCTGGCGATGATGGCGATCGAGCACGACCTGCGCTGCGTCATGGTGGTGCGCCGGCAGACCAGCCGCGAGAAGCTCGCGGCGCTCGCCGCGCTCGGCGTCGAGCTCGTGCTGGTCGACGGCGACCTGCCGCCCGAGCACCCCGAGAGCTACAACCGCAAGGCGCGCCGGCTCGCCGCCGAGATCCCCGGCGCCTTCTTCCCCGACCAGCACAACGACCGCGCCAACAACGAGGCGCACTACGCCACCACCGGTCCCGAGCTCTGGCGCCAGATGGCGGGGCGCATCGACTGGTTCGTGGCCGGCATCGGCACCGGCGGCACCGTCTCGGGCGTGGCGCGCTACCTCAAGGAGCAGGACCCGCGCGTTCGCGTGCTGGCGGTCGACATCGAGGGCTCGGTCTTCACCGAGTACTTCCGCACCGGACGCCACGGCGCTCCGCACCGCTACCGGGTCGAGGGCCTGGGCGACGAGGAGATCATCGCCTGCCCCGAGTTCGACCGGATCGACGAGATGCTGCAGGTCTCCGACCGCGAAGCCTTCCGCGCCGCGCGCGACCTGGCGCGCCGCGAGGCGATCTTCGCCGGCGGCTCCTCGGGCGCGGCGCTCTGGGGCGTGCGCCAGCTCGTTGCCCGGCTCGACCGGCCGGCGCGCATCGCCACTCTCTTCCCGGACTCGGGCAACCGCTACCTGTCGACGATCTACGACGACGCCTGGCTCGCCGCCCAGGGACTCGCCGAGCCCGGCGGCTGAGGCCCGGGCGCGGCTCACCGCGCGGCGCGGCCCACCCCAACGGACGGCTTGACAGCGGCGGACCGGGCTCCTACCTTGACGGCGGGGAGGCGGTCTCTCCGCCTCCGGAGTCGGGTGCCATGGAGCCTTCCGGCCTCTCGCGGCGCGAGCTCCTCGATCTCGCCGTGCGCTGCGGCCTGGCGGCGGGCGGTGCCGGCCTCGCGCCGCGCCTGCTCGCGGCGCCGGGTCTGCTCGGGCTCGACGCGCCGGCCGGCCCGGCCTCGAGCGAGCTCGTCCGGCATGCGCCGGTCGCCCGCTACTGGACCTCGAGCGCGGCCGCCGACGCGCTCTGCGCCGCCTGCCACGAGCCGGGAGCGCTCGCCGCCGGCGCGCGCCACGAGCACCGCCCGGCGCGCGTCAAGTGCCTGCTGTGCGCCCACGGCTGCGTCCTCGAGGAGGGCGAGCGCGGCCGCTGTCGCGCGCGCATGAACGTCGGCGGCGAGCTGCGCAGCCTGGTCTACGGCCGGCCGATCGCCGAGCACCTCGACCCGATCGAGAAGAAGCCCTTCTTCCACTTCCTGCCCGGCGCCGAGGCGCTCTCGCTGGGCACCGCCGGCTGCCCGCTGCGCTGCCGCTTCTGCCAGAACTGGGAGATCTCCCAGGCCCGGCCCGAGGACCACGCCGGCCAGGTCCGCTCGCCCGAGCAGGTGGTCGAGCGCGCGCGGCTCCGGCGCGCGCCGGTGGTGGCCTTCACCTACAACGAGCCGACCGTCTTCACCGAGTACCTGACCGACATCGCGCGCGCGGCGCGCCGGGCCGGCCTGCGCTCGGTGCTCGTCTCCTGCGGCTTCATGACCGAGGCGCCGCTGGCCGAGATGATCGAGGTCCTCGACGCGATCAAGATCGACCTCAAGGGCTTCTCGCCGGAGTTCTACCGCGAGGTCTCGGGGGCCGAGCTCGCGCCCGTGCTGCGCTCGATCCGCCAGATCGCGCGCGCCGGCCGCCACCTCGAGATCGTCAACCTGGTGGTGCCGACCCTCAACGACTCCGAGCTCCGGCTGCGCGAGCTGGCGAAGTGGGTCGCGGGCGAGGCCGGTCCGGACGTGCCGCTCCATTTCACCCGCTTCCACCCCGACTACCAGCTGCGCAACCTGCCGCCCACCCCGGTGGCGACGCTCGAGCGCGCGCGGGAGATCGCGCTCGCCGCCGGGCTGCGCTTCGTCTACGTCGGCAACGTGCCCGGCCACCCGGCCAACCACACCTGGTGCCCGCGCTGCGGCGCGCTCTGCGTCGAGCGCAGCGGCTTCCTGACCACGGCGCTGCACCTGCGCGGCGGCGCCTGCGCGGCGTGCGGCGAGAGGCTCCCCGGAGTCTGGGCATGAAGCGCCTCGCGCTGCCGCTCGTGCCGCTCGTCGCCGCGCTGCTCGCGCTGCTGCTCGGCCTGCTCGCCGCGCGCGCCGCCGGCGCCGGGGAGCCCGCGGCGGTCCGGGCGCCGGCCTTCGCCGGCAGCTTCTACCCGGACGACCCGGCGCGCCTGCGCGCCGCGATCGAGGGCTTCCTGGCCGACGCGCGCCCGCCGCGCGGCGAGGCGCCCGTGGCGCTCGTCGCGCCGCACGCGGGCTACGTCTACTCGGGCCAGATCGCGGCCGACGCCTACCGGCAGGCGATGGGCTCCGCCTACGACGTGGTCGTGATCCTCGGCACCAACCACGCCGCGGCGCCGTTCGACGGCGTCTCGGTCGACGCGAGCGCGGGCCTGCGCACGCCGCTCGGCGTCGCCGTCGCCGACGCCGAGCTCGCGCGCGCCCTGGCGGCCGCCGACGGCGCTCTCGGCTACCGCCCCGAGGCCCACGCCCGCGAGCACTCGATCGAGGTCCAGGTGCCGTTCGTCCAGGTCGCGTTGCCGCGCGCCAGGATCGTCGCCGCCGTGGTCGGCCGCCCCGACCTCGCGCTCGCGGAGCGCTTCGGGCGTGCCCTCGCGCGCGCCCTGGCCGGGCGCCGCGCGCTGATCGTCGCCTCCTCGGACCTGTCGCACTATCCAGCGCGCGACGCGGCACGCGCGGCGGACCTCGAGGTGCTCGCCGCGCTCGCCACGCTCGACGCGCCGGCGGCCGCGGCGGCCTTCGCGCGCGTCGAGCGGGCCGGCACGCGCGGCCTGGTCACCGCCGCCTGCGGCCAGGGACCGGCGCTGGCCGCGCTGGTCGCCGCGCGCGAGCTCGGCGCGCGCTCGGGCGCGGTCGTCAGCTACGCCAACTCGGGCGACACCGTCGCCGGCGAGGCGGCGCGGGTGGTCGGCTACGGCGCGCTCGCCTGGACCCGGGGCCGCAGCGCCGCGGCGCCCGCGGCGCCCGCGCTCCCGCCGCCTCCGGGCGGCGAAGCCGCCCTCTCCGCCGCCGAGCACGCCGAGCTGCTGGCCCTGGCGCGCTCGACCCTCGAGCGCTGGTTCCGCTCCGGCACCTTCCCCCTGCCGCGTCCGACGAGCGAGCGGCTGGGCCGCCCCCAGGGAGCCTTCGTCACCCTCCTCGCCGACGGCCGCCTGCGCGGCTGCATCGGCGACCTCGCCGGCGAGACGCCGCTCGCCCTCTCGGTGGCGCGCATGGCGGTCGCGGCCGCGTTCGAGGATCGCCGCTTCAGCCCGCTCCAGGCGGCCGAGCTGCCCGGCCTCGAGCTGGAGATCTCGGTGCTGACGCCGCCGCGGCCGGTGGCCGGGCCCCAGGCGATCCGGGTCGGCACCGACGGCGTGCTGCTCGCGCGCGACGGCCGGCGGGCGGTCTTCCTGCCGCAGGTGGCGCCCGAGCAGGGCTGGAGCCGCGACCAGCTGCTCGGCCACCTGTGCGAGAAGGCCGGGCTCACGGGCGACTGCTGGCGTCGCGGCGCGCTGCTCTCGACCTTCCAGGCCGACGTCTTCCGCGAGAAGGGCGCGTCCTGAAGCCGGACACCGCGCGCGCCCTCGAGCTCTTCGCGGTCGGAGTCGTCACGCTGCTCGGCCAGGTCGTGCTGCTGCGCGAGCTCGTGGTCGCCTTCTTCGGCAGCGAGCTGATCGTCCTCGTCGGACTCTCGCTGCTGCTGCTCGGCACCGCGCTGGGCGCCCTCGCCGCGCGCGCGCCGGCGGCGCGCGGCGGCGGCCTCGCCGGTCCCTTCCTGCTCTTCGCCGCGCTGCTGCCCACCCTGCTCGTGCTCGTCCGCGGCCTGCGTCCGCTCGCCCGGGCCACGCCCGGCGCCGACCTGCCGTTCGCGCACCAGCTGGCCGCGGCCGCGCTGCTGCTCGTGCCGCTCGGCGCGCTGGGCGGAGCGCTCTTCCGGCGCGCCGCCGGCGGCTACGTCGCGCGCGGCCACACGCTGGCCACCGCCTACGGGGTCGAGAGCGCGGGCGGCCTCGCCGGCGGCCTCGCCGCCACCCTGCTGCTCGCGCTCGGCGCGCCGAACCTCGCCGCGGGGCTGCTCGCCGCGCTGCTCGCCTGCGCCGCGGCGCTCCTGCCCGCGCCGCCCCCGCCGCGCGCGCTCCGGCGCCTCGTGCCGCCGCTCGTCCTGGCGCTCGCGCTCGCCTGCGGCCTCGCCGCGGTGCGGCCGCTCGACCGCACGCTCACCGCCTGGAGCCACCCCGCGCTCCGCTTCACCCGCGACACGCCCTACGGCCGCGCGACCGTCACCGGCGACCAGGGGCAGGTGGCGCTGTTCGAGAACGGCGCGCTGGCCTGGGAGAGCGAAGGCACCTCGGCGGAGGAGCTCGTCCACGTCGCGGCGCTCGCGTCGCCCGCGCCGCGCGCCGTGCTCGTGCTGGGTGGCGCCCTCGAGGGGCTGCCGGCCGAGGTCCTGCGCCACGCCCCGGCGCGCGTCGACGTGGTCGAGCTCGACCGCGCGCTGGTCGCCGGCGTGCTGCCGCTGGTGCCCGCGGCGACGCGCGCCGCGCTCGCCCACCCGGCGCTCCGGCTGACCTTCGCCGATCCGCGCCGTTTCCTGGACCGCCCCGCCCGTTACGACCTCGTCCTGATCGCGCTCGGCGAGCCCGTCTCCGGTCAGGCGAATCGCTACTACACGCGCGAGTTCTTCGCCGCCTGCGCGCGCCGCATGGCGCCCGAGGGCGTGCTCGCCCTGCGCCTGGCCGGCGCCGAGAACCTGTGGACGCCGGCGCTCGCGCGCCGCACGGCGAGCATCCAGCGCGCGCTCGCCGCGGTCTTCGCGTCGGTCGTCGTGCTGCCCGGCTCGACCCAGCTGCTGCTCGCCTCGCCCGCCCCGCTCGCGCGCGATCCGGAGCTCCTCGGCGCGCGCCTCGCCGCGCGCGGCGTCGCCGTGCGGCTGGTCACGCCCGCCTACCTGCGCTACCTGTTCACCAACGAGCGCGTCGGCGAGTTCGCGGCGCGCCTCGCCGCCACCGCGGCGCCCGAGAACCGCGACGCGCGCCCGATCTGCTACCAGTACACGCTGGTGCTCTGGCTGGCGCGCTACTTCCCGGTCGTCGGCCTGCTCGAGCTGCCCCGGCCCGGGCCCGCGGCGCTCGCCGTCGCGGTGGCGCTGGCGCTCCTGGTCGGGCTCGCGGCGCGCCGGCGGGAGGGCTGGCGGCGCGCCCTCCTGGTCGCGGCGGCGGGCTTCGTCGGCATGGTGATCGAGGGCGTGCTGATCCTCGCCTACCAGGTCCGGCAGGGCGTCCTCTTCCAGGACCTCGGGCTGTTGCTCGCGCTCTTCATGGCCGGGCTCGCGGCGGGCGCGCTCGCGGCCGGCCGGTGCCTGCGCGGCCGCGCCTCGCGCCGCGCCGGCGCCGCCGTCGTGCTCGCCACCGCGGCGGTGTGCGCCGCCGCCGGCGCGCTCGTCGGCACGGGCGCGGGGAGCGGGCTCGCGGCGAGCGGGTTGCTGCTCGCCGCCGCCGGCGCCACGACCGGCGCGCTCTTCGCCTTCGCCAGCCTGGCGCGCGTCACGGACCCGGCGGCGGTGGTCGCGCCGCTCTACGCCGCCGACCTGGCGGGCGGCAGCCTCGGCTCGCTGGCGGGGAGTCTGTTCCTGTTGCCGGTGCTCGGCCTGCCCGCCACCGCGCTCCTGCTCGCGGGAGTGGCGCTCGGCCTGCTGCTGCTCGTCTGAGCTCGCGCGCCCCAGCCGCGCGCCTGCCGGCCCGGCACCGGCGGGCACGCCAAGGCCGCCGCCTCAGCCGTCGCGCTTGATCGCGACGACCGTGACGTCGTCGCGCCGGGCCTGCCCCGCGGCATGGACCCGCGCGGCTCCGAGCACGGCCGCGACGATCCTCTCCGCCGTCTCGTGCCGGCAACCGCGCACCACATCGAGCATGGCCGCCGGTCCGAACTCCCGGTCCTCCGGCGAGCTGGTCTCGATGACGCCGTCGGTGAGGAGCACGACGAGGTCGCCGGGCGCGAGCTGGGTGGTTCGCCCGGGCTGCGCGCCGAGCTGGGCGAACATCCCGAGCGGCAGGCAGGTGCTGCTGAGCCTCGACTTCTCGGCCCCGTGCGCGTCCAGGACGTAGCCCGCCGGGTGCCCCATGTTGGCCCAGGTCAGCACTCCCGAGCCGGGGTCCAGCACGCCGAGCACCATGGTCACGTAGAGGTGCGCCTCGAGGTCGGCGAGCAGCAGCCGGTTGAGCTCGCGCACTACCCCTTCGATGTCTCCGCGCAGCGCGGTCAACGAGCGCAGGTAGGCCCGGGTCACGGCCATGATGAGGGCCGGCCCGACGCCGTGGCCGCAGGCGTCGGCGACCACCACCGCGAGCCGGCCGTCGGGCAGCGCGATGAAGTCGAAGTAGTCGCCGCAGGTGGTGAGCGCCGGCACCATGCCGCCGGCGATGTCGAACCCGGCGATGCGCGGGAGCGGATCGGGATAGAGGCGCTGCTGCACCGCCGCCGCGAGGCGCAGCTCGGTCTCCTGCTCGTTGAGGCGCGTGCGCTCGGTCAGGTCGCGCAGGACCGACACGAAGTGGCTGACCTCGCCGGTCTGCGCGTCGCGCATCGGCGTGATCGTCTGCTCGGCGGCGAAGACGTCCCCGCTCTTGCGCCGGTTGAACAACATCCCCTTGTACGGCTTCCCGCTCAGGATCGTGGCCCACAGCTCGCGGTAGAAGTCAGGCCCCTGCTGCTCGGAGCGCAGCAGGCGCGGGGTCGCACCCACCGCCTCCGCGCGGCTGTAGCCCGTGGTCTGCTCGAACGCCGGGTTGACGTACTCGATGACGCCCGAGCGGTCAGTGATCAGGACGCCGTCGGCGGTCTGCTCCACGGCGCTGGCGAGGCGCTGCGTGAGCTGCTCGGCGCGCTCGCGCTCGATCCGGCGCCGCTCCTGGCGCTCGCGTCCGCGCCAGGTCAGGACCGCGCTCAGCGCCACCAGCAGCTGCCAGCCCGAGAACGACGCCGCTCCGAGCAGGGCGGGCGACGAGCTCCGTCCCGCGCGCAGGGCGGAGTCGGTGGGCCGCGCCACCAGCGTCCAGCGCTGCCCACCGGCCACGATCGTCCGTTGCAGCGAAGCTCCAGCGCGCGGCTCCTCCACGGCGCCGCTCGTGACGCTCGACCAGAGGACGACTCCCCTGCCCCCGGCGTCTTCGCCCGCGAGCTGCCAGGCGAGCCTCCCGCCCCCGGTCGTCGCTCGTTCGGAGAAGGCGGCTGCGATCAGATCGGCGAAGCGCACGACGCCGATCGCGAAGCCGCGCACCGGAGGGCGGCGCTCCGTCTCCGCCGGAGGCGGTGCGCGGACCGGGGCAACGAGCAGGAAGCTCCAGCCGCCGGGCTCCGCCCGCGCGGCGTGGATCGGGTCCGAGATCGTCACTTCGCCGGTCTCGACCGCGCGCTGGAGCGCCTCCTCCCGGGCCGGCTCGCCCGCGCTCCCCCGCGGCGACCATTCGAGCGCCTCGAGAACGGGCAGCCGCGCGAGCATCCGCGCCGTGTAGGTGGCGAAATCCCCGTCGCCCAGCCCCGGCGCGGCTTCGATCAGCGCCGCGGTTCCCGCCACCGTCTCGACCACGCGCGCGAGCTGCGTCTCGACGGCAAAGGCGTGCGCTTCGAGATCGGAGCGCAGATCGGAGGCGAGCATCCGGTCCTCCCGGGTGGCCGCCGAGCGGTACAGAGCGATGCCGAGGCACGGCCCGACCAGGAGCGCCCCGGCTAGGATCAGGCTGGAGCGTGAGCTGAGATCGAGATTGCGCAAACAAGCATCTTGTCACACCGGCGCGCTGCGCAACGCGCCACCCCGCGTGGAGACCGTCGCGGCAGCGCCGCCGCCGGGGCCGGGGCCGGGACCGGGACCGGGCTAGACGTTGAAGCGGAAGTGAACGACGTCGCCGTCGGCGACGGCGTACTCCTTGCCCTCCAGGCGCAGCAGCGCCTGGTCGCGGCAGGCGGCGAGGGTCTTCAGGCGCAGCAGGTCGTCCCAGCGCGTGACCTCGGCGCGGATGAAGCCGCGCTCGATGTCGGAGTGGATGGTATGGTACCGGCGGCCTCGCGCGCCGTGGCGCCCCGGCGGATCGTCCAGGCGCGCACCTCGTCCTCGCCGACGGTGAAGAAGGCGATCAGGCCGAGCAGCTCGTAGCAGGCGCGGACGACGCGGTCGAGGCTCGGCTCGGCGAGCCCGAGGTCGGCCAGGAACTCGCGCTGCTCGTCGGGCGCCAGGCGCGAGATCTCGAGCTCGATTGGCGCGCTCACCACGACGCCGTGGAGCCCCTCGCCCGCGCCGTGCGCGACGAGCCCGAAGTCCTCCGGTCGCGCGCGGGCGACGTCGCCCTCGGCGACGTTGACCACCGCCAGCAGCGGCTTGGCCGAGAGCAGCTGGAAGCCGCGCAGCAGCCGCTCGTCGTCGCCGGCCAACGCCAGCCGGCGCAGCGGCGTCTCGGCCTCGAGCGCCGGCAGGACCGTGCCCGCGAGCAGCGCCCGCTCGCGCTCCTCCTCGGGCGACAGTCCCTTCTTGCCCTTGGCGAGCCGCTCGAGCCGGCGCTCGACCAGCGAGTGGTCGGCCAGGATCAGCTCGAGGTCGAGCGTCGCGAGGTCGGAGGCCGGATCGAGCCTGCCGCCCGGGTGCGGGATCTCGGGGTCCTCGAAGGCGCGCACGACGTGGAGCAGGCCGTCGACGCCCTTGAGCTTCGCCAGGTCGAGGCTCTCGGCGCCCTCGCCCTTGGAGATGCCGGGGATGTCGACGTACTCGACCGTCGCCGGGGTGTACTTCCTGGGCCGGAACAGGTCGCGCAGCCCGACCAGGCGCGGGTCGGGGACGCGCGCCACGCCGACGTGGGCGGCGCCCGCGGCGTCGAACTTGCCGGTCGCCTCGCGGGCGGAGGTCAGGGTGTTGAACAGGGTCGTCTTGCCGACCTTGGGCAGGCCGAGGATGCCGAACTGCATGGTTGGGGGAGCCTCCTGGAAGGGGACTGGAGCGAACCGCGCCGGCCCGCCGCCGGAGGGTATGCGCTCGGAGCGCCGACGGTCAACCGGCGCTCCGCCCGCCGCCCGGAGGCCGGGCGCCGCCGATCGATTACCATGAGAGGCCGCGCCAAGGAGGCGCCCGAGATGTCCCAGCCCGACCCCAAGATCCCCGCCGTCAAGCGTTCCGCCGCGATCGAGCGCATGGCCGTCGCCGCCGGCACCGCCACCGAGATGCAGGTACTGGTCGGGCCCGCCGATGGCGCCCCCCACTTCGCCCTGCGCCGCTTCGTGATGGGCGCGGGCGGCGGCATGCCGCTCCACACCAACGCGGTCGAGCACGAGCAGTACGTGCTCGCCGGCCGCGCGCGGATCACGGTCGGCGACACGGTCCACGAGGTCGAAGCCGGCCACAC
>JAFNAE010000005.1 GCA_017860005.1 Acidobacteriota bacterium
CGTGCCAGCGACGGCAAGCGCCGCCCCTACCGCTGAGCCGCGCCGGCGGGCGCCCGATCAGGGCGCGGGCGGCGCGGCGAGGGAGTCGATCACGCGCTCGATGGCGCGCCGGCAGACGGCACAGAAGGGCACCCGGTCGCGCGTGAACATGATGCAGTCGGCCTGCGGCCGGAAGTAGCCGAGCGCCTCGTAATTGGCGCCCTCGAAGGCGCCCACGCGGCCCGCCCAGGGCTCCGCGCCGAGCGCCGCCTCCTCGTGCGCGCGCTCGGCCTCGAACAGCCGGTCCATCTCCGCCTCCGGCCGTCGCTCCGCGCGCAGCCGCCGGCGCTCGGCCTGGATCGCGCGCGACCTCTCCTCGAACGCCGCCTTGCCCCACGGCGTCGGCAGGGGCGTGCCCGGAAGCACCAGATCCCGCCACTTGAGGCGGGCCGGATCGAGCAGCGCCGTGACGTTGGGCTCCCACGGCTCGACCCGCGCCGCGGCGCTCCGGTAGGCCACGTCCGACGTGTAGTACTCGTCGGCGAGCGCGGCGAAGTGGTGGCCGAACTCGTGGACGAGGATGTACGGCGCCCAGGCGCTGTCCGCGGCGACGGTGGCGAACTGGCCGTAGATGCCGCCGCCCCCGTAGGTGCGGCTGTTGGTGACCAGGACCAGCGCCTCGTAGGGCGCCTGCGACGCCAGGTCGCGCCAGGCGCGGTTGTCGAAGCTGAGCAGGTAGCGCTCGGAGCGGAAGGCGTCGTAGGTGGCGCCCGCGGGGCTGCGCAGGTGGAGGCCCTCGGAGGGCCTCGAGATGCCGGGCGCGGCGGCCGCCGGGCAGAGCCCGCGCACGTTGAAGTCGCCGGCGCGCGCGCGGAACGGCTCCGATTCGAACAGGACGCCGGCGAGCCGGGCGAGATCGGCCTCGCACTTCGCGCGCCCCTCGGCGGTGTAGCCGTCGCCGAGCAGCAGGAGGTCCACCTTCGCGGCCGGCGGCCCGGAGTCGCGCAGCACGATCAGCGCGCCGGCGGAAGGCGGCGCCGAGCGCTCGACCTCGACGTCGTCCGGATCGACCACGACCGACCAGATCTCGCGGAAGTCGTTGGCCCGGTCGCGCTTCAGGATCGCCACCCGCACCGGCCCGGGAGGAGTCGGGAAACGCAGCGACTCGCCGAAGGCGCGCTCGATCGCCTGCGCCTCGTCGGTCGTCTCCCACTCGCCGTAGATGGATGCGAAGCCGCGCGCGAAGAGCCGGCGCTGGCTGGCACGCTCGACGACCTCGAAGCGGTACTTGCCGAGGTTGGTGTCGTCGATGCCGCGCGCCGGGTCGCCCGGCCAGGACAGGGGCTCGGCCACCACGCGCTCGAGCGCGAAACGCTCCCCGCGCGCGTCGCCGGAGTGGGCGAGGTCGAGGCGCAGCGTGCGCGGCGCCTGTGCGGCCGCGGCCGGGATCGCCACCAGGAGGACGACGAGGGCGGCGGGCGCCAGGGCGCGCCGCGGGCGGGCCGATGCGGCGCCCATCAGGCCGCCGGCTCCGGCCCGACCCGGGCGGCGCCCCGCCGCGGGAGCTGGCCCATGAACTCGTGGATCAGGGTCGCGAGGAGCTCGCGATCCGGCTCCGAGAGGTTCGCGAAGCGCAGGCCGCACCCAGGCGGCAGGGCGCGCACCCGGCCCGGCCCGTCGCAGTTGAGCCAGGCCACCACCGCGGCACGCTCGAAGAGGTCTTCTTCACCCGGCAGGCGGAAGGCGACGATCACCGCCTCGCCCAGCTCCGGCAGCGGATCGGCCGTGATGAAGACGCCGTTCGCGCTCAGGTTGCAGACGCTGCCGCGCGCCAGGCCGCGCGGCCCCGAGACCACGCACGGGGTGACGAACGGGATGCGCACCTTGTCCGGCTGCGGCTCCGGGCGCGCGAGCTGCGGCCGCGGCTCGCTCTGGAAGTTGGCGACGAGGGTGGAGATGCGGCGGACCTCCTCGGGCCCCAATCCGGTGAAGCGCACGCCGCAGCCGGCGGGCAGCGCGGTCGCGCTGCCCTGCGCGCCATGGTTGATCCAGGTCACGGTCGCCTCGGAGGCCACCGGCAGCTGGCCGTCGGGCAGCAGGAAGCGCATCCCGACGCGCGTGCCCGGTTCGAGCGGCGGATCGACGTGCACGTAGGCGCCGAGCAGCGAGAGGTTGCACAGCATCCCGTCGCGCCTCTGGCCGTCGACCTCGAGCGCGCAGGACTGGACGTAGGGGATCCTCGTGAAGCCGCTTCGCGGTTGCCGGTACACGCGTCAGTCCTTGGAGAAGTAGTCCTCGCTCTGGTAGCTCCCCGTGGCTTCCTTGACCAGCTGCATGAGCAGGTCGTTGGCGAGCGTCGAGGCCCCGATGCGGAACAGGTCGGGCGTGAGCCAGGCGTCGCCCAGCGTCTCCTTCACCAGCACCAGGAGGTGGAGCGCCTGCTTCGTGGTGCGGATGCCGCCGGCCGGCTTCATGCCCACCTTGCGGCCGGAGGCGAGGAAGTGGTCGCGGATCGCCTCGAGCATGACCAGCACGACTCCCGGCGTCGCCGCGGGCTGGATCTTGCCGGTCGAGGTCTTGATGAAGTCGGCGCCGGAGGCCATCGCGAGCTGCGCGGCGCGCCGGACGTGGTCATAGGTGCCGAGCTCGCCGGTCTCGAGGATGACCTTGAGATGGGCGCGGCCGCACGCCTGCTTGACGCGCGCGATCTCGTCGGCGACCCGGGCGGTCTCGCCGGCCAGGAAGGCACCGCGGTCGATCACCATGTCGATCTCGTCGGCGCCGGCCTCGACCGCGCGCAGCGCCTCCTCGAGCTTGAGCTCCAGCGGCACCAGGCCCGACGGGAAGCCGGTCGCGACCGAGGCGACCTTCACCTTCGAGCCCGCGAGCGCGCGCTTGGCCACTGCCACGAGATTCGGGTAGACGCAGACCGCCGCCACCGGGCCGACCTCCGGATGGCCGGGCAGCGGATGGAGCGCCTTGCCGCACATCTGCTCCACCTTGCCCTCCGAGTCCTTGCCCTCGAGGGTGGTGAGGTCGATCATCGAGATGGCGAGGCGGATGCCCGCGCGCTTCGCCTCTTTCTTGATCGAGCGCCTG
This sequence comes from Acidobacteriota bacterium, assembly GCA_017860005.1. Classification (GTDB taxonomy): domain Bacteria; phylum Acidobacteriota; class Thermoanaerobaculia; order Multivoradales; family JAGPDF01; genus JACTMI01. The sequence continues at coordinate 3,079 of JAFNAE010000005.1, forward strand.
GCGAGCGCGGCCGCGCGCTCCTCCACGCCCACCGCATCGACGCGCGGCACGTGCGAGAGCTCGGGAGAAGGCGCCGGCACGCCGGCAGTCTATCCGACCCCGCCCGCGGGAGAGACGCCCTCCGGCGCCCGGCGCGGCTCGAAGCCGCGACAGGCGAGGACCGGGAGCATCGGGTAGCGGGGGTACCCCGGCTCGGCATCCGAGCGCGCGCAGCGCAGGAACTCGGAGCGGGCCGTGCCCAGGCGCCGGGCATGGCGGCACTCGCCGCACAGGCCGGGCTCGGGCGACTTCATCGCGCCGGCCCGCCGCCGCCCTCGAGCCGTCCGGCGAGCAGCGCCTCGACCGCGCGCGCCGGGCCGAGCACGACGAGCTCGTCGCCGGGCGAGATCACCGTCGCCGCGTCGGGCGCGATCCACTCCCAGCCGTCCGCGGCGGGACGCCGGATCTCGACCACGCGCACCCCCATGCGCCGGGGGAGCGACGCCTCGGCTTCCTGCGCGTAGACGGCGAGCAGGTCGCGCTTGGCGAGCACGCCCCGGTAGCGGCCCTCGTCGTCGAGCTGCTTGATCTCGTGGAGCAGCACGCAGCCGAGGAGCCGGCGCTCCTCGTCGACCACGAACAGCCGCTGGCGCCGGGCGGTGAGGAAGCGGTCGAGCACCTCGGCGTAGGGCTGCCCGGGGCGCAGCGTGTCGGGATCGTCGCGCGCCATGTCGTCGACCCGCAGGCCGGCGAGCGCCGCCTCCTCCATCCGCCACGCCAGCTCGACGCCGCGCCGCTCGAGCGGCTCGGTGTAGATCGAGTAGGGATAGAGGCGCTTGGCGATCAGGCTCGACACGATCGAGGCGAGCATGAGCGGCAGGATGAGGTCGTAGTTGCCGGTGAACTCGAACAGCATGAGGATCGCCGACAGCGGCGCGTGCGAGGCACCCGCGGCCACCGCCGCCATGCCGACCGCCGCGTAGGCGCCCGAGGAGCCGGTCGCGGCCGGGAACGCGACGTGCACCAGCTCGCCGTAGGCGCCGCCCACCAACGCCCCGAAGCAGAGCGAGGGCGTGAAGTGACCGCCCGGGCATCCGCTGCCCGCGGTCAGCGCGGTGGCGAGCAGCTTGAGCGCGGCGATGCCGGCGAGCAGCTGCAGGGCGAACTTCTCCTGCAGCGCGCCGGTGATGGTCGAGAAGCCGTTGCCGAGCACTTCGGGCATCACCATGCCCAGGCCGGCCAGCAGGACGAGGCCGAGCACCGGACGCGCCGCCTCCGGCACCACGGCGAAGCGGCGGAACAGCCGGGCGAATCCGCGCACGCCGAGCACGAACACGACCGCCGCCACCGCGCCGACCACGCCGAGCCCGAGGTAGGCGAGGATCTCCTGCGGGCCGACCAGCCCGTAACCGGGCGCCGCGTAGATGGGCGCCGCGCTCTCGGCGGCGCGCGCGAGCAGCGTGGCGATCACCGAGGCGACCACGATCGGGCCGAAGATCTCGAGCGCGAAGCTGCCGAGCACGACCTCCATCGCGAACAGGGAGCCGCCGATCGGGACGTTGTAGGCGGCGGCGAAACCGGCCGCAGTGCCGCAGCCGAGCAGGATCTTGAGCCGCCGCGACGAGAGGCCGGAGCGCTGTCCCAGCCAGGACGAGACCGCCGCGCCGAGGCGCAGCATCGGCCCTTCGCGCCCGAGCGAGCCACCGGAGCCCACGGTGGCGATCGACGCCGCCGCCGAGTAGAGGACCGGTTTGAGCGCCACTCGTCCGCCGTGCAGCGCCACCGCTTCGACCAGGCTGGAGACGCCGTGGGCGGCGAGCGGCGCCCGTGCCATGCGCTGCAGGAACGCCACCATCAGGCCGCCGGCGGCGAGCGCCAGCACCACGCGCCAGCCCGGAAGACCGAGATCGCGCACCGAGAACTCGAAGCTCGGCGAGAAGCCCCAGAGCAGGACGCGCAGCCACTCCGAGAGGCGCTGCACCAGGATCGCCAGCGCGCCGGCGACCAGGCCCACGGTCGGGATCAGGACGAAGAAGATGCGGTCCTCGCGCGTCGCGAGCGCGAAGCGCCGCGCCAGAAAGAAGTCGATGCGCCGCGCCACCAGCCGCAGCAGGCGCAGGGCGCGCATCAGCCGCTCGTTCATCGCACCGGCGAATGTATCAACAGCGCGGGCGGCTACTCGTAGCGCAGGGCCTCGGTGGGGTCGAGTCGCGCCGCCCTCCGCGCCGGCAGCCAGCACGCCGCGACCGTGACCGCGAGCGAGAAGGCGGCGATCGCCAGCGCGTCGACGGCCGCCAGACGCAGGGGCACCGAGTCGAGGAAGTAGACCTCGGCGATCTCGGGCCCGAAGGAGAGGACCTCGAAGCGCGTGAAGCTCCACGAGATCGCCCACGCCAGCGCGAGACCGAGCGCGGTGCCGGCCGCCCCCAGCGCGCCGCCGTAGAGCAGGAACACGCGCGCCAGCCCGCGCGGGGACAGGCCCAGCGCGGCCAGCACCCCCAGGTCGCGCATGCGCTCGCGCACGAGCACGACGAGCGTCGAGGCGACGTTGAAGGTGGCGACCACGACGATCAGGCCGAGCAGCAGGAAGAGCGCCTGGCGCTGCAGGTCGAGGGCGGCGAACAGCGAGCCGTTGAGCTCCTGCCAGGGCACGACCAGCGCGTCGGGTCCCAGGCGCGTGCGCAGCGCCTCGGCGGTCCGGCGCGCGACCGACGGGTCGTCGAGCGCGACTTCGAGCACGCCCTCGCCGGCGCCGGGCAGCCCCTCGAACGCCGCCGGCGGCACCGCCACCCAGGCGCGATCGAACTCCGAGAAGCCGCTCGCGAAGGTGCCCGTCACCTCGAGCGTGCGGAAGGCGAAGCGGGGCCGGCCGCCGGAGAACGAGAGCACCGCGAGGCGGAGGCGGTCGCCCGGCTCGACACCCAGGCTCTCGGCCAGGCGCACGCCCAGGCGCGCGCCCCAGGCGCCGCCCGCGCGGCGCGCGCTCTCCCCGGGCGTGGGCGCGAGCGGGCCGGCGCCCGGTGGCGCCGCGCGCAGGGTGACCTCGGCTTCGGCGGAGGCCGAGGAGAGCACGCCCTCGAGGTAGCGCACCCGGTCGACGCGCGCGACACCCGGCACGGCCGCGATCGCCGCCGCGGCCTGCCCCTCCCCCTCGAGCGCGCGCACGTCGACCAGGATCGCGGCGTTGGCGCCCACCAGGCGGTTGACCAGGTCCTCGCGGTAGCCGGTCATCAGCGCCATCGCGATCCCGAGCGCGGCGACGCCCAGCGTCGAGGCGCCGAGCGCGGCGCGCGCGCTCGAGCCGAGCAGTCGGCTGCGCGGATCGACCAGCAGGCGGCGCGCGAGCGTCCAGGCGAGCGGACCGGCGAGCGCGCCGTGAGCCATGCCGGCGTCAGCCGACGGCGGGCCGGGCGCGCAGCTCGGCCAGGAAGCGGCGGAACAGCGGGCTCGAGTCGTGCGGGCCGGGCGCCGCCTCGGGGTGGTACTGGACGGAGAGCACCGGGCGCCCCTCGACCGCGAACGCCTCGACGGTGCCGTCGTTGAGGTTGACCTCGGTGGCGCGGCAGCCGGCGGGAAGCGAGTCGGGGTCGACCGCGAAGCCGTGGTTCTGGCTCGTGATCGCGACCCTCCGGGTGGCGAGATCGACCACCGGCTGGTTGCCTCCGTGGTGACCGAACTTGAGCTTGAAGGTGCGGCCGCCGAGCGCGAGCCCGAGCAGCTGGTGGCCCAGGCAGATGCCGAACAGGGGCATCCCGGCGGCGAGCAGCTCGCGCACGCTGTCGACGATCCCGGTGAGCGGCTCCGGATCGCCTGGACCGTTGGAGAGCACCACCCCGTCGACGCCGAGCTCGAGCACGCGTGCGGCGGGCGTGGAGGCGGGCACGACCTCGAGCTCGGCGCCCTCGAGAGCCAGCGAGCGCAGGATGTTCGCCTTGCATCCGAAATCGTAGACCGCCAGCCTGAAGCGCGCGCCACCCGGCGCCGCGGCGGGAACCGTGCGCGGCGAAGGACAGGTGACCTCCTCGACCAGGGCGCGGCCCGCCATCGAAGGGAAGTCGGCGAGCTCGGCGACCAGCGCGGCGACCTCGCTGCGCTCCGTGGTGATCACCCCCCGGAGCGCGCCGCGCTCGCGCAGCCGGCGCACCAGCGCGCGCGTGTCGATGCCGTCGAGCGCGGGAATGCCGTGGCGGTCGAGATAGCCGGGCAGCCCCTCCTCGCTGGTGTGGTTGGAAGGCTCGCGCGTGAAGCGGCGCGCCACGAAGCCCTCGACCCAGGGCCGGCCCGACTCCGCGACCTCGGAGTCGACGCCGTAGTTGCCGATGTGCGGCTGGGTCATGACCACGATCTGGCCTCGATAGGAGGGATCGGTCAGCACTTCCTGGTAGCCGGTCATCGCGGTGTTGAACACGACCTCGCCGAAGCGGGTGCCCGCGGCCACCGCGTCGCCGGCGAAGACGCTGCCGTCCTCGAGCACGAGCAGGGCTTCCTGGGGGCGCATGGCGGGCATCGGCGGGCGGCTATACTAACAGGCGACCCGGAGCGGAAAGGGGTTCCCATGCGTCCGATCGGCCGACTCGCTCTCGTGCTCCTGGCAGTGCTCGCCGCCGTGCCTGCCTTCGCCTACACGATCCACCTCAAGGACGGCTCGCAGATCCTCGCCAAGGAGAAGTACGTCGTGCGCGCCGGCCGCGCCTTCATCAAGCTCCCTTCCGGGACCGTGACCGCGATCGCGATCGACGAGATCGACGTGCCGCGCACCGAGCAGGCGAACGTCCAGAACCTGGGCTCCGCGATCCTGATCGAGGACGGCAAGGCGAAAGGCCTGGCCGACGCGACGCCGCCCCCGAGCGCCGACGCCCAGCTCGCCGACTTGATCCGCAGCGGCTCCGCCAGGGTGCGCGAGATGGCCGCCGCGCCGACCACCGCCGGCGCCGGCAGCGGCGCCGTGGAGCGCCCGCGCGGATTCTCGGACGTGGCCGCGACGACCTCGGCGGGCGTGCCGCTGCGCGACGCGGCGCTCGGCGCCCAGCTCAGGTCCTTCATCGGCGCCCGCGGGCTGCCGGTCGAGGTCGTCCAGGGCTCCTCGGCCCGCCGTCCGATGCTCGTCTACGAGACCGACTCCGAGGGACCGGTCTTCCGCGCCCTGCTCGCCAGCGCCGCCGCCCTGATCGAGATCCGGAGCCAGGTGCCGGGAGCGCTCGAAGGCGTGGACGTGCTGTGCCGGACCGCGGACGGGAGTCTCGCCGGGCGCTTCGAGCTCGATCCCCAGCAGGCCGCCGATCTGCTCGCCGGACGGATCGAGATCACCCGCTACTTCGTCGAGAACGTCCTCTTCTAGAGACGCTTCTCCCCGGGCGGCGCGGCCGGACGGCGGACGCGAATGTCCCCTTTCACGCGCGCATTGCGTCCGAGTCAGAGGATGACGATCTCGACTCCGCCCGGCCGCCCGCCGCGCGGGGACGGCACGCCTGCTGCGGTCCCGCACGCTCGTCCGGGCGAGCGACGCGTGCGCCAGGCGGTCTTCGCCCTGGCCGCGCTGGTCGCCATCGCGCCGGTCCTGCTCGTGCGCCGTCCGCCGGTCCTCGATCTGGCGCCGCAGGCCGGCCAGGCGCGGCTCCTGCTCGAGACACTCGGCGGCGACGGCTCGGGGAGCGAGATCGCCTGGCTCGCGCCCAACAAGATCGCCTACCCGCTGCTCGTGCTCGGCTGGCTCGGCGGCGGAGAAGCCTGGGGCGCCCGCCTCGGCCTGCTCCTGTGCATGGCCGCGGCGCTCGGCGGCATCCACCTCCTGGCGGCGCGCTTCGGCCGCCCGCCCGAGTCCGCGCTCGCGGCCTCGGTCTTCCTCTTCTCGAGCGCCCTCTACGGCGGGTTCTTCAACTTCGCGATCGGCGGCCTCGCCTTCGCGCTCTGGGCCGCCGAGCTCGAGCGCGACGAGCGCGCCCCGGTCCGCGCGTGGCGCAGCGCGCCGGTCGCGCTCGCGCTCGGCGCCCTGCTCTGGGTCTCGCACCTGCTCTGGCTGCTCGCCGCCGCGGCGCTCACCGTGCTCGAGCTCCTCGTGCGCCCGGCCGCGCGCCGGACCCGGCTGCTCCGGCTGGCCGCGCTGGCGCCGTTCCTGGTCGCCGCCGCCGTCTGGCAGGCGACGGTGGCGGACCCCCAGTGGCGGACCGGCGTGACCTACCGCAGCCCGCCGCTGCTGCGCGCGGTGGATCCCGACTTCCTCCTGCCCGAGCTGCTCGGCGGCGTGCGCGGCGCCCTCGAGCCGGCGACGCTCGCGGCGCTCGCGGCCTGGTGCGGGGCCGGGCTGGCCTGGCGGCGCGCCGCGGCGCCGGCCGGACGGGTCTCGCCCGCCCTGGCGCGCATCGGCCTGCTGCTCGCCGCCGCCGCGCTGGTGCTGCCCACCTCCTTCGGACAGACCGCCCAGCTCGCCACCCGCTGGCTGCCCTGGGCGGCGCTCTGCGCGGTGCTCGCCTGTCCCCCGCCCCCGCTCGCCCGCCGCGCGCGCCTCGCCCTCGCCGGCGCCCTGTTCGCCGCCTTCGTGGCCGTCACCGCCGCGATCTGGACGCGGGCCGAGCGCGACGAGCTCGCGCACTTCGAGACGGCGCTCGCCGGCGTCCCACCCTCGACGCTCCTGCTCGGCCTCGATCTCGAGCGCGAGAGCCGCTGGTTCCGCCGCGCCGCGACGCCCAACCTCCACCACTACGCCGCCCTGGAGCGCGACGCGCGGCTCGCCTTCGGCTTCGACCAGCTGCCCAGCTCGCTCGTCCTCCGGCGCGGGGCGTCGGAGGACCCCGGCTGGGACTACGGCCGCCCGACCTACCTGTTCAGCCTGCGCGGCGCGCGGCTGCGGCCGTTCCAACACCTGCTCTTGCACGCGCGGCCGGCGGCGCAAGCCGAGTTCGGCGAGCGCTTTCCGCGCTGGCGCCGGCGCGCCGGCGCCGGCCATTGGCTGCTGTGGGAGAACCCGAGCCCGGTGGACGCCCCCGGGCCGGGACGCCGCCGGCCTCAGCTCGGCTCGGACGAGAACGCCTCGGCGGCGGCGTCCAGGTCGAGCACGGAGGCGACCGTGCGCCCGGTCCGGCGCTCGAAGCGCTGACGGTACGACTCGACCTCGCCGACCGCCTCGTCGAGATAGATCCGCTCGACGCGGAAGAGCGGCACGAACATGGTCGCGAGGCCGAGCGACGGGCTGCCGCGCGAGACCTCGATCATCCACTCCTCGAACATGTCGAGGCTGATGCCGCGGAAGGTCACACCCACCGGCTCGAGCGCCTCGAGCAGGCCCCAGAACTTCTCGGTCGGGTTGACCAGGTGGACCATGACCAGCGAGCCGGCTCCGAGTCTCACCGCTCCTCCTCGGGCGCCTGCGCGAGCTCGACCAGCACGCCGCCCGCGCTCTTCGGATGCACGAACTGCACGCGGCTGCCGCCGGCGCCCGGGCTCGGCGCGTCGCGCAGCAGCTCGAAGCCGGCGGCGCGCAGGCGCGCGTCGTCCGCGGCGACGTCGTCGCTGGCCAGGCAGACGTGGTGGAGCCCGGGCCCGCGCCGGGCGATGAACCTGGCGATCGGGGACTCCGGCGAAGTCGCTTCGAGCAGCTCGATCCGGCTCTCGCCCACGCGCAGCATGGCCACCCGCACGCCCTCCTGCGCAACTTCCTCGACCTGGTCCACCGCCAGGCCGAGCTCCTCCCAGAAGCGGCGCGCCTCCGCGATCGAGGTCACCGCCAGCCCCAGGTGGTCCAGGCGTCCGATCATCTCCCCTCCCCGTTCCCCCCGCGCCCTTCCCCATCGCCCCCCGGCTCGGACGCCAGCACGCCGCGGAAGAGCTGGTCCGCGATCGCGTAGGGATCCGTGCGCGCCTCGAAGCCCCGAGCGAGCGCGGCGTCCAGACCGGCGCGCTCGCGCGCGGCGGCGAGCACCCGGTCCTTGAGGATCGTTTCGACGCGCAGGCGCAGCTGCGCGCGTCGCCGTTCGGCCAGGCGGCCGCTCCGCTCCATCCAGGCGCGGTGGCGAGCGATCGCTTCGAGGACCTCGGCGATCCCCTCCGCGCGCGGGGCGACCGTCTTGAGGATGGGCGGCAGCCAGCTCGTCTCGTCGTGGTCGGCGAGCGAGAGCACGAGCGCCAGGTCGCGGTAGGCGCGGTCCGCGCCCTCGCGGTCGGACTTGTTGAGCACGAACACGTCGGCGATCTCGAGGATGCCCGCCTTGATCGCCTGGATGTCGTCGCCCAGGCCGGGCACCGCGACCACCAGCACCGTGTCCACGCTCTCGACCACGTCCACCTCGTCCTGGCCCACGCCCACGGTCTCGACCAGCACCCAGTCGAAGCCCGCGGCGTCGAGCAGATCCACGGCGTCGCGCGTGGCGCGCGCCAGGCCGCCCATGGCGCCGCGCGTCGCCATCGAGCGGATGAAGACCCCCGGGTCGGTGGCCAGGCCCTGCATGCGGATCCGGTCGCCGAGCAGGGCGCCGCCCGAGAAGGGCGAGGTCGGGTCGACGCACAGGATGCCCACCGTCTCGCCGCGCGCGCGCGCCGCCGCCGCGAGCCGGTCCACCAGGGTCGACTTGCCCGCGCCCGGTGGTCCGGTGACGCCCACCGTGCGCGCCCGCCCGGTGGCGCCGAACAGGCGCCGCACCAGCTCGGCCTGCGCCGCACCGCCCGACTCGACCACCGAGATGGCACGCCCCAGGGCACGCGGCTGCCGCTCGGCCAGGCGCGCGACGAGCGCGTCGAGATCCGGCGCGTGGCGCGCGCCGAGCGCGGCGGGTGCGGCCGGGCTCATGCCGAGAGCAGCTGGCGCGCGATCACCAGCCGCTGCACCTCGCTGGTGCCCTCGCCGATGGTGCAGATCTTGGCGTCGCGGTAGTACTTCTCGGCGCGGTAGTCCTTGACGAAGCCGTAGCCACCGTGGATCTGCACGCCGCGCTCCGCGCAGAAGACCGCGGTCTCGCCGGTCATCAGCTTGGCCTCCGAGGCCTTGAGCGTGACCTTGCCGGTGCGGTCCATCTCGAGCGCGGCGGCGAGGGTGAGCGCCTCGGCGGCGGCGATGCGCGTGGACATCTCGGCCAGGGCGAAGCCGATCGCCTGGAACTGGGCGATGGGACGGCCGAACTGCTCGCGCTCCCTGGCGTACGCGAGCGCCGTCTCGTAGGCCCCGACCGCGGTGCCGAGGCCGAGCGCGGCGATCGAGATGCGGCCGCCGTCGAGCACCGCCATCGCCTGCCGGAAGCCGTCGCCGGGCGTGCCGAGCAGCTGGTCGTCCGCGACGAAGCACTCCTCCAGGATCACCTCGGTGGTGTCCGAGGCGCGAATGCCGAGCTTGTTCTCCTTCTTGCCGGCGCGGAAGCCCGGCGCGCCGCGCTCGACCACGAAGGCCGACATGTTGTGGCCCTTGCGACCGTGCGCGTCGCTGACCGCCATCACGACGCAGACGTCACCCACCGAGCCGTGCGTGCAGAAGACCTTGGTGCCGTCCAGCACCCAGCCGCCCGGGACCTTGCGCGCCGTGGCGCGCGCCGCGGCGGCGTCCGAGCCCGATCCCGGCTCGGTCAGGGCCCAGGCCCCGATCCACTCGCCGGTGGCGAGCCGGGGCACCCAGCGCCGCCGCTGCTCCTCGCTGCCGAACTTGAAGATGTGGTTCGTGCACAGCGAGTTGTGCGCGGCCACCGAGATGCCCACCGACGGGTCGACCCTCGACAGCTCGGTCACCACCAGCACGTATTCGACGTAGCCCAGGCCCGCGCCGCCCAGCTCTTCCGGGAAGATCACGCCCAGGAATCCGAGCTCGCCCGCCTTCTTCATGATCGCGAGCGGGTACTTCTGCGCCTCGTCGAGCTCCTCGACGTGGGGCGAGATCTCCTTCTCGGCGAAGTCGCGCGCCGCTTCCTGGATGGCCTTCTGTTCGGGAGTGAGCGAGAAATCCAAGCGGGGACCTCCTCGGGGAGCCGGCCCCGGCATGCTACCGCGCCGCGGCGCGCGCGGCCAGCGTCGAGCGGTGCCGCGCTCGATCTAGAATGTGGCCGATGAAGGCGCGCGGGCGGCGCATCGAATCCGAGCAGGACCTGGCCGCGATCGTGCGCGCGCTGCGCACGGTCGCGGTGCTGGGGATGAAGGGCGAGGACCGGCCCGACGAGCCGGCGTTCGAGATCCCGCGCCTGCTCCAGCAGCGCGGCCTGCGCGTGATCCCGGTCAACCCGAAGCTCGATTCGGCGCTGGGCGAGCGCGCCTGGCCCGACCTCGCCAGCGTGCCGGAGCGCTTCGACGCGGTGGACGTCTTCCGCCGCGCCGAGCTGATGCCCGAAGTCGCCGACGCGGTGCTCGCGCTCCCGGCAGAGCGCCGGCCGGAGGTGGTCTGGATGCAGAGCGGGATCCGCCACGAAGCGGCCGCCGCGCGGCTCGCAGCGGCCGGCATCGACGTCGTCGAGGACCGCTGCCTGGGCGTCTACGCCAGCCGCTACCGGGGACGCTGAGGCAGTCCCGCGAGGGTCCCGCGTGCGCCGGATCAAGCTCTACACCGCGACCAGCCTGGACGGCTTCCTCGCGCGCCCGGACGGCGGCATCGACTGGCTGGCGACCGAGGGCGACTACGGCTACGCGCGCTTCTACGACTCGATCGACACGGTGGTGATGGGGCGCCGCACCTACGAGACCGCGCTCTCCTTCGGCGCCTATCCCTACCCGGACCGGACCGGCTTCGTCTTCTCGCGCGAGCGCGCCGGCACGATCGACGAGAACGTCACGTTCCTCGCCGAGGACGTCGAGGAGTTCGTGCGCAGCCTGCGCCTGCGCCCGGGGCGGGACGTCTGGCTGGTGGGCGGTGGCGAGCTCGCGCGCGCCTTCTTCGAGAAGAACCTGATCGACGAGCTCCAGCTCTTCGTGCACCCGCTCCTGCTCGGCGCCGGACTGCCGCTCTTCCTGCCCCGTCCGGGCGACCTGCGCCTGCGCCTGCTGCGCTGCCGCTCGTGGCCCAACGGGCTGGTCGAGCTCCACTACGAGCGCGAGGGACTGGCCTGAGCCCGTGCGGCGGCCGGTCCGCCTTCAGGCGCTGTGCCTGAAGTGCAGGACGTCGCCGTCCCCGACCACGTACTCGCGGCCCTCCATGCGGGTCAGTCCCAGCTCGCGGGCATGGGCCCAGGTCCCCGCCCGGATCAGGGCCGCCGCCGGCACCGCCTCGGCGCGCACGAAGCCGCGCTCGAAGTCGCTGTGGACGACGCCCGCCGCCCGCTGCGCGGTGGTGCCGGCGGGGATCGTCCAGGCGCGCGCCTCTTTCTCGTTGGCGGTGAAGAAGGTGCGCAGGCCGAGCAGGCCGTGGACGGCGCGGATCAGCTGGCCGACGCCCGACTCCTCGACTCCGAGCGCGGCCAGGTAGTCGCGCGCTTCCCCCTCCGGGAGCTCCGCCAGCTCCGCCTCGATGCGCGCCGAGACCGCCACCGTCGCGGCGTCGCGATGCGCCGCGGCCCAGCGCGCGACCTCGGCGACCAGAGGATGCTCCGCCGCGGACGCCAGGTCGCCTTCGGCGAGGTTGCAGGCGAACAGCGTCGGCTTCATGGTGAGCAGGGAGAACGAGCGCGCGCGGGCCCGCTCCTCGGGGGTCAGCTCGAGCGTGAGCGCCGGGCGCCCGCCGTCGAGATGGGCGATCAGCCGCGCGGCGAGCTCGACCTCGGCCCGCGCGCTCCGTTCGCCGCTCTTGGCGTTGCGCTCGAGCCGCTCCTTCTGGCGCGCCATCGAGTCGAGGTCGGCGAGCACCAGCTCGATCTGGATCGTCTCGATGTCGGAGGTCGGCCGCAGCTCGGCCTCGACGTGGACGACGTCCGGGTCCTCGAAGCAGCGCACGACCTCGACGATGGCGTCCACCTCGCGGATGTGCGCGAGGAAGCGATTGCCGAGCCCCTCGCCGCGCGAGGCGCCGCGCACCAGGCCCGCGATGTCCACCAGCTCGATCGCCGCGGGCACGGCGACGGCGCTGCCGGCCAGGCGCGCGAGCGGCTCGAGCCGTGCGTCGGGCACCGTCACCACGCCGACGTTCGGCTCGATGGTGCAGAACGGGTAGTTCGCGGCCTCCGCCTTGCGCGTGCGGGTCAGGGCGTTGAAGAGCGTCGACTTGCCGACGTTCGGGAGACCGACGATGCCGGCTCGCAGCATGACTTCACTCTCACGATCGCAGGCGGCGCCCGCCGGCGCGGCCGGGCCGGGCGCGCCCTCGGAAAGGTATCACCGGAGCCGGTCGCGGCCGCCGGATTCCAGCCTCTCGAAGCGGGCGCCCGGGTAGTAGTGGGCGAGCAGGTCGCGGTAGCCGAGACCGCGGCGGGCCATCGCGAAGGCGCCGAACTGGCACAGGCCCACGCCGTGCCCCCAGCCCCGTCCCGTGAACTGCCAGCCCGAGGCGCCGCCGCCCCGCGTCACGCGCCGCACCGAGAAGAGCGTGTCGGGCAGGTCGAGCGTCCAGCGCACGGCGAGGCCGGAGACCTCGACCGTGGAACCGTCGCGGCCGCGCAGCAGGAGTCTGCCGACCCGGCCCGAGATGCCGCGCGCGAGGATGTCGAGGCCCGCGAAGTCGAAGCCCGGGAAGCGCTGGCGGACGGTGACCGACAGCTCGGCGTCGCTGCGGTACCGGGTCCAGATCGAGCGCGAGTGGGAGCGCTCCAGCAGCGGCGCGCCCGCCGCCACCTCCTGCACCACCGCCGCCAGGCGTCCACCCGCGAGCCAGAGCACGAGCGGGTCGCCGGCCGCGAGCGCGAGCTCGCTCGCGCGCGGGCCGCTGCCGTCGTCGCGCAGCGCCGCGACCCCGCGCTCGAGCCGGTAGCCGACCTCGCCGCCGGCGGTGCGCACCGCCAGGTCGCGTCCGCGCAGGGAGTCGAAGCGCGCCGGGCGGGGCTCGACCAGGCCGGCGCCCGCGGCGAGCCGGAGCAGCAGCTCCTCGGCCCGCGCGCCGGCGAGTGGACGGCCCTGCGCAGCGCCCTCCTCCAGGTCGGCGGCGAGCCAGGCGGCGAGCGCGCGCTCGGCGTCGCTCCAGCGCACCGCCTCCGCGCCGGCGGCCTCGCCCCCCGCTCCCGGGCGCAGGAAGACACCGGGAGAGATCGCGGCGCCGAGCTGGGAGGCGAGGAAGCGCCGCACCTCGGCGCCCTCGAGCGATGCCAGCCGGTCGGCCGGGGGGGCGAGGCCGGCCGCGGCGACCAGGCGCGCCACGGCGAGCTCGAGGTCGCGCGCGGAGCCGAGCCGCCCCGGCAGGCCCTCGATCGCGCGCGCCGTGACCGCGCGTGGCCAGGCCGGGGTCCCGGCCGCCGCGGCGAGGCGGCTGGCGCCGGCCTCGATGCAGGAGACCCCGGACAGGTAGGGCTCGCGCTTGAGCGGGAAGACGACCTCGACGTCCTCGGTGTGGCCGCCGCAGGTCGCGCTGTAGAGCGCGTCGATCGGCGCGCCGTGCCAGACCAGGACCTCCCCGGCGGTCTCCGCGATCGCCCGGTCGGAGAGCGGATGCTCGGCGCCGCGGCCGCCGTAGACCTGGCACTTCGGGGTGCCGCACAGGTCGTAGCCCTCCTCGGCGAAGCCGTTGAGGTTGCGCAGCGTGTAGCTGCGCGCCGCGACCGCCTGGGCCTTGAGCGCTTCGAGCTCGGGGTAGGAGTCGGGCCCGAGCTCCGAGGGCACGACCCCGCGCAGGTAGTCCTCGAGCGGCAGCTCGTTGACCAGGTTGAGCCGGCCGCGGCCGTTGAGGAACGCCACCAGGGCGCCGCGATAGCGCCGGCCGGCGTGCGCGAGCGCGCCGCCAGCCGGGGCGCGCAGCACGAAGCGGCGTCCGGGCACGCGCCGCGCGCGGCCGTCGATCAGGACCTCGAGCGCGGGGTCGGAGAGCCCGGCGCCCTCCGACACCGTCCAGAAGGCGTCCAGCCCGCGGCCCTGCAGGCGCCGGCCCGCCGCCTCGGCCGCCTCCCGCGTCGGCCAGGCGCCGAGCCGCACCCGATAGAGACCGCTCGCCGCGTCGAAGCGCGCGTTCGCGCGTGCGCCGCCCAGCTGCTCGAGCCGGCGCGCCAGCGTCGCGGCCTCGTTCTCTTCGCGCACGGCGGCCACCTGCAGCCGCCAGACCGGCGGCGCGGCGCCGCCGGCCGCCGGGCGCACGCGCACCGCCGACGCCGGCTCCCAGCGCTCGTCGTCGGCCTCCGCGCTCGCGCCCGCCTCGCAACAGGCGAGGGTCAGCTCGTCGAGGTCGGTGGCGAGTCCGATGCGGACCGCGGCAGGCAGCGACGGAACCGGAGCGGGAGGCGCGGCGACCGGCGGCGGCGCGGGCGGCTCCGGCCCGGCGGCTGGCGGCGTCTCGGGGGCGGGCAGCACCTGCGGCACCACCTCCGGCGGCGGCTCGGGACGCCGCCCCGGCGACGCGCAGCCGCCCGCGAGCAGGACGAGGAGCGCGCCCAGCCTCAGCGCGCGCGCGGAGAGTCTCACGGTGTCAGGCCGGGTCGGGGAGTTCCGCGCGCACGAGCGCGACGAAGGCGGCGCCGTAGACCAGCCCGAGCAGCGTGCCGAGCACCGTCTGCACCGCGGCGACGACCAGCTGGACCGCCAGGTAGGCGCCGAGCTGCTCGCCGAGCCCGAGCTCCGAGAGCAGCTGGAGCGGAAGCAGCAGCATCGAGGCGGCGGTCGAGGCCGCCAGCAGGAGCACGAACAGCAGCAGCGAGGCGCCGAGCCGGCGGGCGACCACGCGCCCGCCGCGCCGCCAGCTCGAGGCCGCCCCCGAACCGTCGCGCGCCAGGTCCGCCTTGGCCGCCGCGGCGACCAGCGAGACGTACAGGAGCAGGAACAGGAGCGGCAGCAGCCCGCCGCAGCCGAGGCCGAAGCCCGCGGCGACACCCTGGCTGCGACCCACCAGGACCGCGGCCAGCAGCAGCGCTCCGAACAGCGCCATCGCGCCGGTCACGATCAGCAGATAGAGGTGGTACCAGCCGAAGAAGCGCCAGAAGCCGTGCCCGGCCCAGCCCGCGAGGTCGCTCCAGCCGAAGGTGCGGTAGAGCGCCCACGGGCGGCGCGGCCCGCTCCCCGCCTGGCGGTCGCCGGCGGCGAGCACGCCGAAGATGCCGGCCTGGAACCAGGCGTAGACGGCGATCGCGAGGGTGCCGAGCAGGGTCGCCCCGGCGAGCGCCGCGAGCACGC
This sequence comes from Acidobacteriota bacterium, assembly GCA_017860005.1. Lineage (GTDB taxonomy): Bacteria > Acidobacteriota > Thermoanaerobaculia > Multivoradales > JAGPDF01 > JACTMI01. Next base: position 18,196 of record JAFNAE010000005.1, read on the forward strand.
CGGCCGAGAGCCAGGTCGCCGGGTCGGCGAGCTGCGAGAGCGCCTCCGCGGGCGACCCGGCCAGACCCGCGAGGGTCCAGCCGAGCGCGATGCCGAGCGGCAGGAGCGAGGCGACGAGCAGCGCCGCGAGCGCGACCGTGGCCGCCGCCTGCGCGAGCAGCAGCTCCCAGTTCGCGCGCACGTTGGCGAGGGCGCGCCCGAGCGCGTCGAGGGCGGAGAGTCTCTGTACCACTCAGGTCTGGAGCAGCTTGGGCATCCGCACTTCGTAGCGGAAGTCCGTGGCGTCGAGCGTGATGGGCACGGCCATCTCGTAGAGGCGGGAGACGAGCATGTGCGGGATGCGGTCCGCGAGCAGGTCGAACTCCGACCGGGCATCCTCCTTCTTCAGCCGGAAGTTGGTGGTGAACAGGGTGGGCAGGCGCCGCGAGTACCGGGTGTTGAGGATGAGGTAGAGGACGTCGTTGACGAAGGCGGTCGGCTTCTGCGCGCCGAGCTCGTCGAGCACCAGCACCGGCGCCTCGATCACCGGATCGAGCACGTCGTGCTTGGACTCGGGGCTCGAGGGATCGAAGGTGGACTGGATGCGGTGGACGAGCGAGGTGAAGTCGACGAAACGGCCGCGCACGCGGTATCGGCGGATGAGCTCGAGCAGCACCGCCGCCGCCAGGTGGGTCTTGCCGGTGCCGGGCGCACCGACCAGCAGCAGGCCGGTCTCCTTGAAGGCGCCGTCGAGGCCGAGGAACTCGTCGACGTAGCGCTGGCAGGCGGCCTTGGCCTGCATCAGCCGGGCGCGCGTCCGGTCGTCGCCGGTGGCGGTCTGGAAGCCCTGGATGGTGCAGCCGAGGTAGCGCGGCGGCACGCCCGCGGCTTCGATCAGGTGCGGCACGACGTGCCGGTCACGGCACTCGCAGGGCCGTGCCGCCCCCGCGCCGGCGTCCGGCTGGGTGATCCAGCCGGTCCCCCCGCAGCGGGGGCATTCCGGATCCGCGATCGCTCGGGCCACGGCGGGATCGTAGCAAAGCGGCCCCGGCCGCGGTGCGACGCCTCAGCGCTTGACCAGGGCGCGGTGGGAGACGGGGACCAGGGCGCGGGTGCGGTCGACGCCGTGGCGGTGGTCGCGCTCGAGCTGGTCGAGCGCGGCGCGCAGCCCCTCGAGGTCGGACTCGAGCCGCCCGAGCTGCTCGCGCAGGCCGAGGATGACCTCGACTCCCGCGAGGTTGACGCCCAGGTCCCGGGTCAGGGTGAGGATCGACTCCAGGCGCTGGATCGCCGCTTCGTCGTAGAGCCGGGTGTTGCCCGCCGAGCGCGCCGGGCGGATCAGGCCGTGCCGCTCGTAGAGGCGCAGCGTCTGCGGATGGACCTTGTAGGTCTCCGCCACCACGCTGATCATCACGTAGCGCGGCTCGCCGCCGCGCCGGCGCCGGGCCAATTCCGCCTCAGTTCTTCTCGCCGTCGACGACCTCGGCATCGATCACCTCGTCCTGCTGCGGGCGCTGCGCGCCCGAGGTGCCGCCCTCGCCCGGACCGGTGCCGCGGTACATCGCCTCGGCCAGCTTGTGCATCGATTTCTCGAGCCTCGAGATGGCGGCCTCGAGCGTCGACGCGTCCTCGCTCTCGAGCGCCTTCTTGCCGTCGTCGAGCGCCGCCTGGACGTCGCCCAGGTCCGCGGGCGAGAGCTTCTCCTTGTTCTCGCCCAGCGTCTTCTCGACGTTGTAGATCAGGCTGTCGAGCCGGTTGCGGGCCTCGATCGCCTGGCGCCGCTTCTGGTCCTCGCTGGCGTGCGACTCGGCGTCCTGGACCATGCGCTTGATGTCGGCCTCGCCCAGGCCGGAGGAGGAGGTGATGGTGATGCGCTGCTCCTTGCCCGTGCCCAGGTCCTTGGCCGAGACGTTGACGATGCCATTGGCGTCGATGTCGAAGGTGACTTCGATCTGCGGGATGCCGCGCGGCGCGGGCGGGATGCCGACCAGATGGAAGCGGCCCAGCGTGCGGTTGTCGCGCGCCATCTCGCGCTCGCCCTGGAGCACGTGCACCTCGACCTGCGTCTGGCTGTCGGAGGCGGTCGAGAAGGTCTCGCTCTTGCGCGTCGGGATCGTGGTGTTGCGCGGGATCAGGCGGGTGAACACGCCGCCCAGCGTCTCGATGCCGAGCGACAACGGCGTGACGTCGAGCAGCAGCATGTCCTTGACGTCGCCCTTGAGCACGCCACCCTGCACCGCCGCCCCGACCGCCACCACCTCGTCCGGGTTGACGGTCTTGTTGGGCTCCTTGCCGAACAGCTCCCGGACCGCCGTCTGGATCGCGGGCATGCGCGTCTGGCCGCCGACCAGCACCACCTCGTCGATCTCGGCCGGCTTCAGGCCGGCGTCGGCGAGCGCCTGTCGGCAGGGACCGATCGCGCGCGCGAGGATGTCCTCGACCAGCTGCTCGAGCCTCGGCCGCGTCAGCTTGATGTTCAGGTGCTTGGGGCCCGACTGGTCGGCGGTGATGAAGGGCAGGTTGATCTCGGTCTCCTGGGTGGTGGAGAGCTCGATCTTTGCCTTCTCGGCGCCCTCCTTGAGGCGCTGCATCGCCATCGGGTCGCGGGCCAGGTCGATGCCCTGGTCCTTCTTGAACTCGGCGAGCAGCCACTCGATCACGCGCTGGTCGACGTTGTCGCCGCCGAGGTGGGTGTCGCCGTTGGTCGCCTTGACCTCCACCACGCCCTCCCCCACCTCGAGGATCGAGATGTCGAAGGTGCCGCCGCCGAAGTCGTAGACCGCGATCTTCTGGTCCTTCTTCTTGTCGAGACCGTAGGCGAGCGCCGCCGCGGTGGGCTCGTTGACCAGGCGCTTGACGTCGAGGCCGGCGATACGGCCCGCGTCCTTGGTCGCCTGGCGCTGCGCGTCGTTGAAATAGGCCGGGACGGTGATCACCGCCTCGGTGACCTTCTCGCCCAGGTAGTCCTCGGCCGCCTGCTTGAGCTTCTGCAGGATCATCGCCGAGATCTCGGGCGGCGAGAACATCTTGCCGTCGATGTTGATACGCACGTCGCCGTTGTCGGCGCGCTCGACCTTGTAGGGGACCATCTTCATCTCGTCGGAGACCTCTTCGAACCGACGCCCCATGAAGCGCTTGATCGAGTAGACCGTGTTGTGCGGGTTGGTGACCGACTGGCGCTTGGCGACCTGCCCGACCAGGCGCTCGCCGGACTTCGTGAAGGCCACCACCGAGGGCGTGGTGCGGCTGCCCTCCGAGTTGGCGACCACCTTCGCCTCGCCGCCTTCGAGGACCGCCACGACGCTGTTGGTCGTGCCCAGGTCGATGCCGATGATCTTGCTCAAGGTCTCTTCCTCCTCCGCAGCCGCGAAGCGTAATTCCTGAGCAGGTCTGTGTAAAGCCCGCTCGGCACCTTATCTAACACCATAAGGCTAAGATTTCTTTCCTTGCACCTTCGACTCTTCAGCCCTGGGCAGGAACTTCAACAGAGACAAAGACTTCCATCGAAGGAGCCGAGGCGGATGGGTGTCGGCGAGCTCTCGCGCCGGCGGCGGGCCAAGCGGCTGGCACCTGACGGCGCCGCACCTCACGGCGCTGCTGGCACCTGACCTCGGTCCTGGGCGGAACCTCAACAGAGACAAAGACTTTCGTTTAGAGAGGCGACGTGAGGCGGGGGCGGCGAGCTCCCGCCCCAGTGCCCGGACAAGCGGCTGGCACCTCGCCCGGCAGCCCCGGTGGCCGGCCAAGCGGCTGGCACCTGGCGGCACCTGACGGCGAAGAGTCGAGGCGCGGGGTCAGTCCAGGAGGACCAGCGGGACGCCGGTCTCGTCCTGGACGGCTGCGAACAGGGTGCGGTCGAGCAGCACGTCGCCGGCCACCGTCTCGGTGATGGGGGCGTCCGCGCCGCCCTCCTCCTGCGCGCCCGCCAGGACGAGCGCGTAGCTGTCCTCCGTGGGCTGGAAGACGAGACCCCGGCCGGCGGTGTCGTAGCGCTGCCGGGGCGCGAGCAGGCCGCGCGCGATCAGGTCTTCGAGGCTCGCCGGGTATCGGCCCTCGAGCAGGTAGAAGCGCCGCGCGGCGCGGTCGATGGCGCTCAGCCGCGCCTGCCGCTCGAGCCGCGAGAGCCCCTCGCGCTGCGCCTTCTGCGCCGGATAGGGCATCAGCACCAGGGCCGGGCTCAGCAACGCGCCCACCAGCACCGCGGCCGCGGCCAGGCCGCTGACCACCGCCGTCGCGCGCGCGAGCGCGCCCCGGTCGGCAGGCGTCTCCGGCGCTTCCTCGACCTCGCGTCCCGGCCGCTCCGGCTCGGCGCCGGCCCACTCCGTCCTCACGGCCCACTCCGTCCGCTCGGCGCGCTCGGCGCGCTCGGGCGCGCCGCGGGCCGGGCGCCCGGGGCCCGGAGCCTCCGCTCCGGCCTGCGTCCCGCGTTCGGCCCGTACCGGCGCCGCAGCCACGGCGGGCGCGGGCACGGCCGCGGGCACGGCCGCGGGCGGCTCGTCGCCGGCCTCGCGCTCGCCGGCGGGACGCACCAGGCCCGCCCGCAACAGGTGGAAGAGCGCGTACTGGGTACGCACCTCACCGAGGCTGGTGTCGTGGGCGAGCTGCTCGGCCGGCGTGTGACCGTCCAGGTGGTCGAGGATCGTGCGCTCGTCGGCCGAGATCCAGATCGCGTCGGGGTCGCGCTCGGACGGGGGGATCGCTTCGCGCGCCACCCGCAGCGGACGCATCGAGGGCACCCGCTCGTAGGCGACGAAGCCGTGCGGCAGCACGCCCGCGACCGTGCCCTCGCCGAGCAGGTCGCGCATCGACCGGTAGAGGACCTCCTCGACCGACAGCGGCTCCATGCCCTCCTCGTAGGCGACCTCCTCGCCGCTGTAGAACTTGAACTCGCCCTGGCGCCAGCGCAGGACCTCGAGCAGGAGACGGTAGGTCTGGAAGCGCAGCGCCTGGAGGAGCTGCTCGCGGGTCAGCGCCCCGCGCCGGATCAGGAAGTCGGCCAGGCGCTCGCCGGCGGTGGTGCGGTGCTCCTCGGACAACCTCTGGAAGCGGTCCGGCGGGAGGATCCCCTGGCTCGCCAGGACGTCACCGAGCATCTCCTCGAAGCTCTGATTGAGCGCATCCGCCGCGACGATCCGCCCCTCGTGAAAGGAGACCGCGAGAATGTCGCTCTCGCCCTGCACGGTGAGGATGCCGGTCTTCTGCTGCGCCGCGACGACCTGGAGGATGTCCGGCAGCCTGAAGATGGAGAGATCGCCCTCGAGCGCCATCGCCGGTCCCTAGGTCCGCACCGGGGCACCGAGCTCGGAGCGCACGCGCAGCCCCAGGTAGAGCAGGCCGCCCGCCGCCGCCAGCGTCGCGGTGGCAGCGCGCAGCGGGGCCGCGTCGGAGAAGTCCCCGCCCAACCAGGCGAGCGTCGGCAGCGTCGCCAGCGCGGCGAGCAGGAGCAGGTTGGCGGCGGCCGCGAGGCCCTCTCCCGTTTCGGCCTGGCCCAGCGCCGGCACCAGGGCCCGCACCCAGCGGGCGATGCGGTTCGACCGCCCGGGCAGCCACTGCGCCGGATCGCTGTAGCCGTATCCCCGCCGCGCCAGGTGGAGCATGAGCGCGGCCAGGGCCGCCAGGGTCGCCGCGATCGGAGCCTGCCGGCGCAGCCACGGTCCGGGCGCCGCTGCGGACTCGTCGCCCGAGGAGGTCCAGGCGGCGTGCAGCCGCTCCGCGATCTCGTGGCGCCGGCTCAGACCCCCGTTGAAGGTGAGCACGCGCTCGGGGTTGGGCGTCTGCATCCAGCCGTCGACGCGCTCGCCATCGAGCTCGCGCGCCCGGGCGAGCGACTGGCGCGAGTCCTCGAACTGATAGGTCTCCGAATAGGACTGGCTCAGGTTGTACCAGGCGGCTGCCGCGTAGGGCCCGGCCCCGGTGGCGCGCTGGAAGTAGGCGTTGGCGGCCGCGAAGTCGCCCTTGCGGAAGGAGTCGGCGCCGAGGTTGAGCAGCGCGGCGGCGACGTCGCCCTCCTGAGCCAGCACCTGGCGGTAGAGGCTGCGCGCGATGTCCCACTGGCCGAGCGTGCGGTGGACGTCGGCGATCAGCTCCGTGACCGCCGGATCGTCGGGCAGCGCGCCGCGCAGCACCTGGAGGTCGGTGAACAGCGAGCCGGTCAGCTCGCCGGCCTCGAACTCGTCGAGCGCGCGCATCGGCGGCGACTGGGCGAGCGCGAGCTTCTCCTCGATCGCGGCCGCGCCGACCGGCGCCAATCCGAGCACGAGCCAGACCAGCCCGAGCGCCACCCGCTCCGCGCGCGAGCCATAACCCCAGAGCACCACCGACCAGATCAGGACCAGCCAGACCGGCCCGCCGGGCAGCGCCGCGGGCCCGAGCAGCAGCGCCAGGGCGAGGGCGTGCGCCGCCCCCTCCGACATGCGCGCCGCGAGCCAGCGGTGCAGGTCGCCGTACGCCGCGCTGCCCTTGGTCAGCGCTTCGACCGCCACGAACAACGCCGCGGCCGTGAGCAGGACGAGCAGCATCCAGAGCTGGATGCGCGCGCTGACCGGCGCCCGGTAGCGGTGCCCGGCCAGCAGGCGGACGAAGCCGCGCCCGGCCGCGCCCGCAGCGCGCAGTCCGCTGCCCTGCCGGCGCGCCACCGTCGCCGCCTCGAAGGCGATCCGCGGGCGGCCGGGATCGAGCGCCTCGGCGGCGTCGAGCGCCCGGCGGGCGCGCGTGAAGTCGCCCTCGGCTGCCGACTGCAGCGCCCGCGCCGAGGCGCCGAGCGCGAGGTCGGGGAGTCGCTGGAAGCCGAGCTGCCGGGCGGTCGCCTGCATGCTGCGCAAGGTCTCGCTCTCGCGCGCGGGATTGTCCTGGAGGGCGGCGCCCAGCCACTGCAGCCAGAGCTCCTGCAGGCGCTTGAGCGACTGCTGGACGCTGCGCGTCATCTCGAAGCCGGCGGGCGTGCCGAGCGGCGTCTGGGCGCGCGCAGGCACGGCGGCGGCGAAGGCGAGCAGCCCGCCGGCGAGCAGCGCTCTCGTCCGCCTGCTAGCCGCGCCGCGCGACATATTGCAGGCGCAGCTGGTCGAGGAAGCCCTGGAGCGCGCGCCGGTCGTGGGGCGCGAAGGAGGCGCCGAAGCGCTCGACCAGCGCGGCCACGAGGTCGATGTAGAAGCGGGCGCCGTCGAGGTCGAGCAGCAGCCTCCCGTCCGGGAGCGGCGCCTGGCCGAGGCAGGAGGCGGCGAGGTCGCCCAGGATCTGGATCAGCTCGAGCAGGCCGGTGGGCGGCTTGGCGCCTTCCCCACCCGGCGGCAGCGTGAAGGGCGGCGCCGGGGTCGCGACCGGCGGCGGAGCGGGCGCCGGCTCGGGCGCCGGTTCCGGGTCAGGAACCGCGCTCGGCGCGGCCGGCTCCGGCTCGGCAGCCGCGCGCGCGAGCTCCTGCTCGAACTCCTCGCGCAACCGGCCGTCCGGCGTGAACATCCGTCTGTCGGTGACCTTGATCTCGCCCACGGATGTCCGACTCCCCCGATTCCGCACGCTCGAGCGCTTGAGAGCGCCGTTATGCTAGCAGGGTGAGCCCTCCCCCGCACCTCGAGCGCTCCGACCTGGCGCGCCTGCTCGACCTCGTGGTGCGGCTGCGCGCCCCCGACGGCTGTCCCTGGGATCGCGAGCAGGCCCTGCCCGACCTGCGCGCCTACCTGCTCGAGGAGGCGCACGAAACCGCCGCCGCGATCGACCACGGCGACCTCGACGCGCTCGCCGGCGAGCTCGGCGACCTGCTCTTCCAGGCCGCGTTCCTGGCCCGCCTGTCCGAGGAGTCGGGCGGCCCCGGGATCGGCGATGCGATCGACCGCGCCGAGGCCAAGATGATCGCGCGCCATCCGCACGTCTTCGGCGGCGAGCGCCTCGAGGACGCGCGCGCGGTGCGCGAGGCCTGGGAGCGGCGCAAGCTGCGCGCCGAGGGCAACGGCCGTGGCTCGCTGCTGGACGGCGCGGCGGCCGCGACCCTGCCCGCGCTCGTAGCCGCCTACCGGCTCACGCAGAAGGCCGCCGGCGTCGGCTTCGACTGGCCGCAGGTGGACGCGGTCTTCGACAAGCTCGGCGAGGAGATCGGCGAGCTGCGCGCCGAGCTGGGCGCCGCGGCCGCCGCGAGCGACGAGGCGCATCGCGAGCGGCTGCGCGGCGAGGTCGGGGACCTCCTGTTCGCCGCGGCCAACCTCGCGCGCCACCTCGAGGTCGATCCGGAGGCCGCGCTCGCCGGCGCCAACCTGAAGTTCCGGCGCCGGTTCGCGGCGGTCGAGGCGGGCCTCGCGGCGCGCGGCCGCCGCCTCGAGGACGCCACGCTCGAAGAGATGGACGAGCTCTGGGAGGAGGCGAAGCGCGCCGAGCGCGTCACGCCGCCGGCTTCGCCCTGAGCTCCTCCAGCAAGGGCGCCAGCGCCTCGGCTACGGTGCCGGCCACGACCTCGTAGCCCCGGGCGTTGGGATGGATGCCGTCGGGCAGGTTGAGCTCCGGGCGAGCCGCGACGCCGTCGAGCAGGAACGGGATCAGCGTCGCCCCCGGCCGCCGCGCGACGCGCGGGTAGATGGCCTCGAAGCCCGCCGTGTACTCCGGTCCGTAGTTGGTGGGGATCTTCATGCCCGCCACCACCACGCGCGCGCCCGCCGCGAGCGAGCGCTCGACGATCGCCGCCAGGTTCGCCTCGATCGCCTCGAGCGGCTGTCCGCGCAGGCCGTCGTTGGCACCCAGCTCGACCACCACCAGATCGGGCTCCTGGGCGAGCAGCCAGTCGAGCCGCTCCAGCCCGCCCGCGCTGGTGTCCCCGGAGATCCCGGCGTTGATGGCGCGGATCCCGAGCCCGCGCCGCTCGAGCTCGGCCGCGACCCGCGCCGGGTAGCCCTGGTCCTCGTCGAGCCCGAACGCCGCGGTCAGGCTGTCGCCGAGGAAGACCACCAGCGGCGGCTCGTCCGCGCCCAGGGGCGCGGCGGCGGGCGCGAGCCCGGAGCCTTCACTCGACGCAGAGCGAGAAGCTCCCATAGAAGGGAGGCTGCTGCCGGCCGGCGCGCTCGCGGCTCCATTCGACGTCGCAGTGGTCGCCTCTCTGGTAGTCGGCGGCGCAGTCGCCGGCTCGCGCGCGGCCACCGCGTCGTCGCCGGCGCGCGAGCAGCCCGCGGCGAGCAGCGCGAGCAGCGCACCCGCCGCCGCCGCCGCCCGAAGCGTCCCGGACTCGCCCCACTCGCCGCGCACGCGCCCATCTTAGGCGAAGGCCCTTCGATGCGGACGCCACCGGCGACGAAAGGAATCCGCCGGCGTGGCGTAGAGGAGGAAGGAAGAGCGCGCGTGCTACGCTGCGCCGGCCGCGCGGCGCCCGGCGCCGCGCCGCGATCCCCTCGATGAGCTCACCGCCGCCCCGTCTCGAGCTGCGCCAGGTGACCAAGCGTCTGCGCTCGGGCGAGCGCGAGCTGGTGGTGGTCGACCGCGTCGACCTCGCCGTCGCGGCGGGCGAGTTCCTGGCCGTGCTCGGGCCTTCGGGCAGCGGCAAGTCGACCCTGCTCGGCCTCGCCGCCGGCCTCGACCGGCCGAGCGAGGGCCGGGTCCTGCTCGACGGCCGCGAGATCCAGGACCTCTCGGAGCGGGAGCTCGCGGTGATGCGGCGCGGCCGCCTCGGCTTCGTCTTCCAGTCGTTCCAGCTCCTCGCCAACCTGACCGCGCTCGAGAACGTGCTGCTCCCGATCGAGCTCGCAGGCCGGGCGCGCCCGCTCGAGGCGGCGCGCGGCATGCTGGCGGCGGTCGGCCTCGCCGAGCGCGGCCACCACTATCCGGCGCAGCTCTCCGGCGGCGAGCAGCAGCGGGTCGCTCTGGCGCGCGCGTTCGCCGCCGAGCCCGAGCTGCTGCTCGCCGACGAGCCGACCGGCAACCTCGACGGCGCGACCGGCGCGCTGGTGCTCGAGCTGCTGGTGCGCCTGCGCGCCGAGCGCGGCGCCACCCTCGTGCTGGTCACCCACGACCCCGAGGTCGCGGCGCGCGCGGACCGGCGCATCCACCTGCGCGACGGGCGCATCGAGAGCCAGTCGTGAACGCGCGCGCCTTCGCGCGCCAACTCGCGCGCGAGTCGCGCGGGGCGCGCGGCCGGCTCGCCTTCTTCGCGCTCTGCCTGGGCGCGGGGGTGGCGGGGGTGGTCGCGGTGGCGGGCTTCTCCGCCGCGTTGCGCGAGGGGCTGGCGAGCGAGGCCCGGCGCCTGCTCGCCGGCGACCTGCGCGTCGAAGGGCTCCGTCCCCTGCCCGAGCCGGCCGCCCGCGTGCTCGCCGCCGAGTCCGGCGCGCGCGTGGCGAGCGTGCGCGAGCTGGCGACCGTGGTGGCCGCTCCGCCCACCTCGGCCGGAGCGGGCCGCAGCCGGCTGGTCGAGCTGCGTGCGGTGGAGGGCGACTTCCCCTTCTACGGCCGTCTGACGCTCGACCCCGAGCGTCCGCTCGCCGAGTTGCTCGCGGGCGACGGCGCGGTGGCGGCGCCCGAGCTGCTGTCCGGGCTCGGGCTCGCCGTGGGCGACTCGATCTCGGTCGGAGGCCGGCCTTTCCGGCTGCGCGGCGTGGTCCGCGCGGAGCCCGACCGGCTGGGCAGCGCCTTCGCCCTGGGCCCCCGGCTCTATCTGTCCGGCGCGAGCCTCGACGCCACCGGGCTCGACCGCCTGGGCAGCCGCGTCGAGCACCGCACCCTGGTCGGCCTGCCCGGGGATGCGAGCGCCGCGCGCGCGCAGGAGCTGGCCGCCCGGGTCAAGGCCGCGCTCCCCGATCCCGACTTCCACCGCGTCGAGACCGCCGCCCAGGGCCAGCCCGAGCTGCGCCGCGGCGTCGACCGGACCGAGCGGTTCCTCGGCCTCGCCGCGTTGCTCTCCCTGCTCGTCGGCGGCGTCGGAGTGGCGCAGACGGTGCGCGCCTGGCTCGCCTCGCGCCTGGAGGCGATCGCGGTCTGGAAGACGCTCGGGGCGCGTCCGGGCGAGATCGCCGCGCTCTACCTGACGCAGGTCGCCCTGCTCGCCGCGGCCGGTGCGACGGCGGGCGCGCTCGCCGGGCTCGCGCTCCAGCGCGCGCTGCCGCCGTTGCTCGCCGGCCTGCTCCCCGACCTGCCGCTGCCGGCCTTCCAGCCCGCGGCGCTGGCGCGCGGTCTCGCGCTCGGCCTCGGCGTCGCCCTGCTCTTCGCGACGCCACCGCTGGCCGCGGCGCTGCGCGTGCCTGCCGCGCGCGTGCTGCGCCGCGACGCCGAACCGCTGCCGCTGCCGCGCGCGGCGACCGCGGCGCTCGGCCTGGCGCTCGCCGCCGGCGTCGCCGCGGTGGCGGCGCTCCAGGCCGGCTCGCTCGCCTACGGCACCGCCTTCGCGGCCGGCCTCGCCGCCACCGCCGCCCTGCTCGCCGGCGCAGCGCGCGGCCTGATCGCGCTCGCCCGCCGCCTGCCCCGCCTGGGCCTGCCGGTGCCGTTGCGCTGGGGCGTCGCGGCTCTCGGCCGGCCGGGCGCGGGCACGCTCGCCCACGTCGTCGCGCTCGGCCTGGGCGCGCTGGTGCTGGTCGGCATGGCGACCGTCGAGCGCAACCTGGTACGCCGCCTCGACGCCGAGCTGCCCGCCGACGCGCCCACCGCCTTCCTGATCGACATCCAGCCCTCGCAGTGGGAGACGGTGCGCGCGGAGATCGAAGCGGCCGGCGCCACACGCACCGACTCGGTGCCGGTGGTGATGGCGCGTTTCGCCTCGATCGACGGTCGCTCCGTGCGCGAGCTGGCGGCCTCGGCCAGCCGCGAGGAGGGGCGGCGACGCTGGGCGCTCACCCGCGAGCAGCGGCTGACCTGGCTCGAGCGCCTAGCCGACGACAACCGCGTGGTGGCCGGAGCGCTGTGGAGCGACCCGGAGCGCTTCGAGGTCTCGGTCGAGGAGGAGTTCGCGCGCGACCTCGGGATCCGCGTCGGCTCGACGCTGGTCCTCGACGTGCAGGGCGTGCCGGTGGAGCTGGCGGTGACCAGCCTGCGCAGCGTGCGCTGGGAGACCTTCGGCATCAACTTCTTCCTGGTCGCCGAGCCGGGCGCGCTCGACCGCGCCCCGCAGATGCGCATCGCCGCCGTGCGCCTGCCGCCGGGCGGCGAGCAGCGTCTGCGCGACGCGCTCGCCGCGAGCCATCCCAACGTGACCCTGTTCGCGATCCGGGACGTGCTCGAGAAGGTGGTCGCGGTGCTCGAGCGCGTCGGGCTGGGCATCCGCTTCGTGGGCGGGTTCACGGTCGTGGCGGGCGCCGCGATCCTGGCCGGCGCGGTCGCGGCCGGGGCCGCCCGGCGCGCGCGCGAGGTGGCGATCGGCAAGGCGATCGGCATGACGCGCGCCCAGGTGGCGGCGCTGTTCGCCGCCGAGTACGGGCTGGCGGGCGGCGCCGGCGGGCTGATCGGCGCCGTCGCCGGCACCGTGCTCGCCGCGGCCGTGCTCGAACGCGGCTTCGAGATCGACTGGCGGTTCGAACCCGCGCTGCTCGCCGCCGCCGCGGCGGCGACCGCGCTGCTCGCGATCCTCGCCGGGCTCGCCGCCTCGCTGCGCCCGCTCGCCGAGCGCCCGATCGAGGCGCTGCGCCACGAGTAGCGGCTACTCGGGCAGCGTCTCGGAGCGCTCGAGCAGGAAGGAGACGGGGACGAACTCGATCCCCGCCGCGCGCGCGCGCGGCAGCTCGCGCTCGAGCACCGCCAGCGTCGCCGCGCGCGGATGTCCGATGGCGATCGCCGCCCCCCGTTCACGCGCCACCGCGAGCAGGCGCTCGAGCTGCGCGGCGACCGCGCCGCTGGCCGGATCGTCGTCGAGGAAGACGTCGCGTCGCGCGGCCGGGATGCCGCGCGCGCGCGCCCACTCGAAGGCCTTGGTCTCGGCGGTGGTGCGCGAGTCGAGGAAGAAGAGCCGGCGCGCGGCGACGACGTCGAGCACGGCGCCCATGGCGTCGGGATCGGCGGTGATCTCCGAACCCATGTGGTTGTTGAGGCCGGTGGCGCCGGCCACCGCCTGCACCGCCTTCTCGGTCAGCGCGCCGACGCGCCGGGGGCGCTGGCGCTCGAGGATGGCGTTCGGGCCCGGATCCTCGCCGCCCTCGGGCTCCATGGGCAGGTGCACCAGGATCTCGGCGCCCGCCGCGCCCAGGCGTGCCGCCACCTCGGCGCTGCGCGGCTCGAACGGCAGCACCGCATAGGAAAAGGGGACGCCCAGAGCGAGCAGGCGGTCCACCTCCTCGACGCTGCGGCCGAGATCGTCGATCACGATCGCGACGCGCGCCTCCGCGGTCCGGCCCGGCGGTTCGGCGACCCGGGTCGGCGCCTCCGCCGCGGCCGCCGGCGCCCGGCGCGGTCCGGAAGGACGAGCGGACGGTTCCCGCGCCGGGCGCGAATCGCCCGCGCGCCAGCGCGCGACGAGCTCGCGCCCGCCGCCGCGTCCGAGCCAGATGCCGAGCGCGAAGACGCCCGCGAGTGCGGCGAGCAGGGCGACGAGGCGGAGCGGAGCGCGGCCGGAGCCGCGGCGTCGGCGGGCCATGCGGCGGAGCCGCGCTCAGGCCGCCTGGCGCGCCGTCGCGTCCGCGCCGGAGAGGACTTCGATTCCGCGTTCGAGGATGAGGTCGCCGAGCGGCTTGTCGCGCTCGCCGAAGCTGCGCTGGAGGTCGTCGACGAGCACCTCGGGCGCCAGCCCCTTGGACATCGGCGTGCCGTCCGGTCCGCAGTAGAAGGACGTGGTGAGCAGCAGCGCGGCGCCGTCGGAGAGCTCGATCATCTCGCGCTCGCCTGCCCAGCCGAAGGTCCGCGCACCGACCAGACGCGCGCCGGCGCGGTCGCGCAGGACGGCGGCGACCAGCTCGGCGGGACCCTGGGTGCCGGCGTCCACCAGCACCACGATCTCGCCCTTCCAGAGCGGCGAAGCGCCCGCGAACTCGCGCAACGTCGCGCCCCGCGCCACGCGCCGCCCCAGGTGGCCGTCGGCCAGCAGCGACGCCACCTCGTAGGCCGCCACCGGCGCGCCGCCCGCGACGCCGCGCAGGTCCAGCAGCAGTTTCGCCGCTCCCGCCGCCGCGAGCTGCTCGAGCAGCGGGCGCACCTCGGCGGCGGCGCCGCCGCCGATCGAGGGCAGGCGCAGCAGCGGCAGGCCGCCCGCCTCGGAGAGCACGGCCCTGGGCGGCGCGTAGTCGGCGAGCACGAGCTCGAGGTCGTGCGCCTCGCCGCGGCGCAGGACCTCGACTGCGAGCGTGTCGCCGGGTTGTCCCGCCAGCAGGCGCTCCAGCCGCCAGTGCGGCAGCTCCCGGGTCGAGACCCCGCCCACCTCGGCCACCAGGTCGCCGGCCGTGAAGCCGGCGGTCGCCGCGGGGCTGCCGTCCTCGACCGCCAGCACGTAGACGATGCCGTGATCGTGGCCGAGCGAGATGCCGGAGCGCGAACGGCCGACCTCGATCACGCGCGCGAACTCCGCACGCGCCGCGCGCGGCACGAAGACCGAGAACGGGTCGAGCGCGTCGGTCGCCCCGTCGAGCGCGCCCGCCAGCAGCTTCTCGGCCTCGGTCGCGTCGACGTAATCGTTGCGCACCAGGCCGAGGACCTCGGAGAACATGGTCAGGTACTTGTAGAGCGAGTCGCCGCCGTCGTCGGCGCGACGCTCGACCGCCGCGCTCCACAGCACGCCGGCGACGAGCGGCACGGTGAGCGCGAGCGAGACGGCGAGGAAGAGGACGCGGGCCCGGTTCATCGGTGGTGGCGGGGCGAGGGGCTCGGGGTTCGGGTCAGCGCGCCCACTGGCGCGGGTCCTCGGGACGATTGTCGACGCGAATCTCGAAGTAGAGCGACGCACCCGCGCGCCCCAGCTCCGAGCCCAACGATAGCAGATCGCCGCGTCGCACCCCGAGGCTCTCGAGGCCCGCGTAGAGAGTGAACGCGCGTCCGGCGTGCTGCACCACCGCGGTCGGCCCGTAGCCCTCGAACGGCGCCGCGAAGACCACCTTGCCCGGGTAGACGACGCGCACCGGCTCGCCCGGCACGGTCGCCAGGTCGACGCCGTGGTGGGGCACGCGCGTGCCGTAGCGCGGATCGAGGCGCGGACCGAACTCCACGGTCACCCGCCCGCGCGCCGGCCACGCCAGCAGACCTCGAAACTCCTGGATCGGGCGCCCGCTGAGCGCCTCCGCGTCGCGCCCGTAGAGGGCGTCGAGCAGCGCCGAGAGGCGCTCGGCGCGCGCGGCGAGCTCCGCCGCGCGCACCGCGAGCCGCTCCGATTCGGAGCGCGCGCCCGCCAGCAGCTCCGTCTGTCGCGACTCGAGCCGGGCGAGCTCGTCGCGGCGCGCCGCCTGCTCGGCGAGCCAGGCCGCCGACACGGCGCGATCCTGGTCGAGGCTCGCCCGCTCGGCGTCGAGGCGGGCGCGCAGGTCCTCGAAGCGCGACACCGAGGCGGCGTCGCGGCGCGCGAGGTAGCGCAGCAGACGGATCGCCGCGACCGGCTCCTCGCCGGGCTCGAGCGAGAAGGCGAGACGCGCGATGCCGTGGCGCCCCAGCCGGTAGAGGCCGCCCACGCGCGCCTCGAGCCGGCGCCTTTCGCGCTCCAGGCGTTCCTCGAGCTCGGCCACGCGCGCCTCGGCTTCCGTCACCCGCGCCCGGGCGAGGTCGTGTTCGGCGCGCGCCTCGGCGACGCGACGCTGCTGGAGGTCGAGCTCGAGCCGGGAGCGCTCGATGTCCCCTTCGAGGCCCGCGGCGCGCGCCCGCACCTGCCCGACGCGCACGGTGAGCGAGGCGATCTCGCCCCGGATGCGCTCGAGCTCCTCGGCGCGCTCGGCCGCCTCCGCGCCCGCCGCGAGCGCGACCGGCGCGCCGTCCTCCTGCCCGGAGATCGCGCCGGCGAGCGCGAACGCCACGACGACGGCGATCCGGAGAGCCCGTGCGACGCGCCTTCCGGGCCTTTCTCGCAGGGACGGAACTCCTTGGTGGGAAGCTGGTTAGACTGCCGCCGATGGGCCGATCCGAGCGCGGGATGCTAGCAGACGGCCGGCGGCGGGCGCGGCGCTGCCTGCTCGCGCTCGCACCGCTCGCGACCGGCTGCGCGCCAGCGCCGATGGTGCTGCCCGACGACGGCTCGCTGACGGTGGCGGTCGAGAACGCGCCCCGGCAGCTCGATCCGCGGGTGGCGACCGACCAGGCCTCGAGCCGCGTCTTCGAGCTGGCGATCCCGGGGCTGGTGACCAAGGACGAGCGCGGGCGCTTCGTGCCCGACCTCGCCGCCTCGTGGGAGGTCCTCGACGACGGCCGACGCTGGCGTTTCCACCTGCGCCGCGACGCGCGCTTCCACGACGGCCGGCCGCTCACCTCCGCGGACGTGGTCTGGACCTACGGCTCGATCGTCGACGGCACCGTGCCCACCGCCAAGAAGGGCGCCTTCGCGCCGGTCGAGCGCGTGCTGGCGGTCGACGAGGCGACCGTCGACTTCCTCACCCGCGAGCCGTGGGGCGCGCTGCTCTCCAACGTCACCTCCTATGTCGGCGTGGTGCCCGCCGGCACCACGCCGGAGGCGCAGAACCGCTCGCCGGTCGGCGCCGGGCCGTTCCGCGTCACCCGCCGCGAACCGGACCGCGTCGAGCTGGCCGCCTTCGACGGCTACCGCGGCCGTCCGCGCCTCGAGCGCGTCGTGCTGCGCGAGGTCCAGGACGTCACCGTGCGCGTGCTCGAGCTGCGCAAGGGATCGGTCCAGCTCGTGGTCAACGGCGTCCCGCCCGACGTGGTGCCGATGTTCGAGCGCGACCCGCGTTTCCGGATCGTGAAGGAGCCGGGCTCCAATTACGCCTACCTCGGCCTCAACCTCGAGGATCCGGCGCTCGCCGACCCGCGCGTGCGCCGGGCGCTCGCGCTCGCGCTCGACCGCGAGCGGCTGGTGGCGACCCTCTGGCGCGGCCAGGGCGAGGTCACCGAGACGCTGCTGCCGCCCGGCCACTGGGCGCGCCACGACGCGCTGCCGCGCCTCGCCCACGACCCGGTCGCGGCGCGCCGCCTGCTCGACGAGGCCGGCTTCCCCGACCCCGACGGAGCCGGGGGGCCGCGGCCGCGCCTCGCCCTCACCTACAAGACCTCGACCGACGAGACCGCGCGCCTCCAGGCGCAGATCCTCCAGGCGATGGCCGCCGAGGCCGGCATCGCGCTCGAGATCCGCTCGCTCGAGTTCGCGACCTTCTACGCCGACGTCCAGCGCGGCGCCTTCCAGGTCTTCTCGCTCACCCGCACCGGCATCGACGAGCCCGACCTCTACGCGCTCCTCTTCCACTCCAGGAACCTGCCGCCCACCGGCGCCAACCGGGGCCGCTACCGCAACCCCGCCCTCGACCGCCTGCTCGACCTCGGCGGCCGCCTCGTCGATCCCGCCCTGCGCCGGCCGGTCTACCTGGAGGTCCAGGAGATCGTCGCGCGCGATCTCCCCTACGTCTCGCTCTTTACGCGCACCAACGTGGCGGTGATGCCCGCCGCGCTCGACGGCTACCGCAGCTATCCGAGCGGCGAGCTGCTCTCCCTGCCGGAGGTCGCCTGGCGGCCGCGCGCGCCGGCGCCGCGGTGA
>JAFNAE010000152.1 GCA_017860005.1 Acidobacteriota bacterium
GCCTGCGGGCGCTCGGAGCGGAGGCCGCGACCTCGCCGAGCGTGCGGCGCCGGCTCGCCTTTCTCGTCGCGCGCGCGGCGGCTGAGGCCGCCGAGGGCCGCGCCGTCGAGGCGCGCGCCGATCTCGAGGCGGCGCTCGCGCTCGCCCGCCAGGGCCAGCGCAAGCTCACCGAGCTCGAGCTCCGCCTCGAGCTCGCTGCGCTCGAGGCCCGGTTCGGGCCCGCCGCCGGCGCCCAGGCGCAGAGCGCGTCCGACCTGGAACGCGAGGCGCGGGCGGTCGGTTACCTCGCCCTGGCCGAGCGGGCGCGCGCGCTCGACCGGGCGAGCCGCTCCGCCCGTTCGCTCTAGCCCTTTCCGAATCGGCGCCGGCGGGCGTGAAGGGCGGCGCGGGTTGTTCTCCGGGAGCCCGCGGTGTAGCCTGACCTTGAACTACCGACCGGGCCGGCGGGACGAAAGGGTGATCGCATGCCGCAAGAAGCGAGCCCCGGCCCCGCGATTCCGCGCCAGGCCTCGACCCGCGAGCTGGCGACGCTGCTCGAGGTCAGCAAGGCGCTCGCCGCTTCGCTCGACCTTGAGGTCGTGATGCAGACCGCGATCGAAAGCGCGGTCGCGGCGCTCGAGCTCGAGACCGGCGCCATCTACCTGCTCGACGGCGACGAGCTCCGCCTCGGCGCCACGACGCCGCCGCTGCCGGCCGACTTCCCCGATGCGCTGCGCCGCGCGCGGCTCGCCGACCATGCGCACCTCGACGCCTCGATCCGCGACGGCCGGCCGCTCTTCCTGGCGGACGCCGCGTCGGCCCCGCTGACGCCCGCCGAGCGGGCCGTGGTCGAGGCCCGGCGCCTGCGCTCGCTGCTCTTCGTGCCGCTGCTGCTGCGGGGCAGGGCGTTGGGCGCCTTCATCGTCGGCTCACAAGACGGGACGAGAGCCATCGGCGAGCAGCAGGTCGACCTCTGCCGCATGCTCGCCGCGGAGATCGCCCTGGCGGTGACCAACGCGCAGCTATTCGAGTCGGTGGAAAGGGCGCGCAACGAGCTCGTCGCCGCCTACGACGCGACGCTGCTGGGCTGGTCGCTGGCGCTCGAGATGCGCGACGAGGAGACCAACGGTCACACCGAGCGCGTCACGCGCGCGACGCTCGAGCTCGCCGCCGCGATGGGCTTGCCGGCAACGGAGCTGCCCCACGTCCGGCGCGGCGCCCTGCTCCACGACATCGGCAAGATGGTGGTGCCCGATCGCATCCTGCACAAGACGGGCGCGCTCTCGCCCGAGGAGTGGGAGATCATGCGGCGGCATCCCGAGCACGCGCGCGCCTTCCTGGCCAAGATCGACTACCTGGGGCCGGCGCTCGAGATCCCCTACTGCCACCACGAGCGGTGGGACGGCGAAGGCTACCCGCGCGGACTGCGCGGCGAGGAGATTCCCCTGGCGGCGCGCATCTTCGCCGTCGTCGACGTGTTCGACGCCCTCACCTCCGATCGTCCCTACCGGGCGGCGCGGAGCCGGAGCGAGGCCCTCGACTACATCCGGGAGCAGTCGGGCCGTCACTTCGATCCCGCGGTCGTGAGCGCGTTCCTCGCCCACGCGAAGCCGCTCGGGAGCTGACTCGGCCGCAGCCGGCCTCCGCCCTGCGGCCGACACCACGGCCCGCGCCGGGAGCCGGGACCCGATCGCTACTTGCGGCGCAGCTTCCCGAGGATTGCCTCGATGCGGCTCCTCTGCGCCTCCGGCGCCATCGCGAGCGCCTTCTCGTAGGCGGCGATCGCCGCGGCGGTCTCGCCCGCGGCCGCCAGTCCCTCCCCGAGGCTGTCGTGGACGTTCCACGACTCCGGGTGCTCGGCGACGTTGCGGCGGAAGATCGCGATCGCCCCCGTGACGTCCTTGTCGTTCATCAGCTGGTAGCCGTAGAGGTTGAGCTCCTGCTCGTTCGCCTTCGGCAGCGCCTCGTCGATCAGCGCCCTGGCCGCGGCCGCGTCGCCCCCGAGCGCGAGCAGCCGCGCCTTGGTGTTGACGTTGGCGAAGTTGCGGTTGATCGCGATCGAGCGGTCGGCCCACGCCATCGCCTGCTCGAGCTCGACCTTGTTCTGGAGGCAGTAGTTGGCGGCCTGGTTCCAGGGCTGCCAGAAGAACTGCTGCAGGCCGTGCAGGTCGCGGCGCAGCCCCGCGACGACCAGCGCCGGCGTGTCCACCTCGACCCGGATCGGCAGGCGCAGCTTCTCCCAGCGCAGGGCGAGGACCACCGAGGTGTCGGTCGGATCCTCGAAGCGGTAGCTGAGCGCCTCCTCGAACGGGGACGGTTCGGGCCGGACCTGCAAGCGCAAGGCATCGTCGCTCTCGGCGTAGCTGAAGCTGCCCCAGTTCGTGACGACCCTCGAGAAGACGACCGTCCAGTCCTGCGCGGTCGGGATCATGTGCAGTCCGTAGGAGCCCGCCGCGAGCTCCCGGCCCTCGACCTCGACCGGCGTCGAGAACGAGACCACGGTGTTCTCGTTGGCGCCGGCGCGCCAGACCTCGCCGTAGGGGACGAGATCGCCCCACACCGTCCGGGCGTTCACCTTCGGGCGGCTGTAGTCGACCTCGATCTCGGTCACGCCGACCGTCTGGCTCACCGAGGCGGCGGGGCTCGGCCGCGGCGTCGCGAGCGGCGGCCATTGCGCCAGGGTCGCGCCGGCCTGGCTCAGCAGGACCAAGGCTGCGATCGCGCTGCAATTCCTCGAACGTGGGGGCATGCGTCCTCCTCGAGAGCTCCGCTCTCCGGCGTTGGGGGTCCCTCCCTGATACGCCCGGGAGCCCCCGCGGGTTCTCGCGCGCCGCCCGCAGGCCGGGAGCGGCCGCGGGGGCCCGACGACGGAAAGGGCCGGCTCGCCGCGCTCTCCTCCACCGGGAGGCTGTGCACGAGGTAGGTGGCGCGCCAGCCGCACGGAGCGGCGAGCGGGGGTCTGCCGGGGGGCGAGGCTCGGGCCGGCGGCGTGGCGCGGCGGCCATGTCGCATAATGACCGAAAGGCCCCAGCGCCGGCCGAGGCATCGGAACCCGACCGTGCACGCTCCCGCTCTCCGGCTCTGCTCCAGGCTGCTGCTCGCGGCCGCCGTTGTCGCCGGGTGCGGTGGCGGCCCGCCGCCGGCGCCCAACGTGGTGCTGATCTCGATCGACAGCTTGCGCCCGGATCACCTGGGCGTCTACGGCTACGACCGCGACACCAGCCCGCATCTCGACGCCCTGGCGAAGAGCTCCGTCGTCTTCGAGCGCGCGTGGAGCACCTCGTCCTGGACGCTGCCCCCGCACGTGTCGCTGTTGAGCGGACTCCATTCGAATGCCCACGGTGTGACTCGATGGAAGCGACGGATTCCCGCCGCCCTGCCGCTGCTGCCGGAGCTGCTCGCAGCCCGTGGCTACCGGAGCGCGGCGGTCGTGTCGGGGATGCTCCTCCATCGCCGCTACGGCTTCGACCGGGGATGGGTGGACTACCGCGACGACCTCGTCGGTCCCCACGTGGCCATGCACAGCCTGGTCAGCTCGGAGCTGGTCCATGCGCGGGCGCTCGAGCAGCTGGACCGCCTCGGCTCGGGTCCGTTCCTGCTCTTCCTGCACTACTTCGACGTCCACTACGACTACGCTCCGCCGCCGCCCTGGGATCGCCACTTCGACCCCGGTTACGCCGGAGCGCTCAGCGGCGCCGACTTCGCCCGCTCCACGCTCTTCCAGCGCGACCTCTCGCCTCGCGATCTGGAGCATCTCGAGGCGCTCTACGACGGCGAGATCCGGTGGGTCGATCACTGGCTCGGGCGCCTGTTCGCCGAGCTCGAGCGCCGCGGCCTGGCCGAGAGCACGCTCGTCCTCGTGCTCGCCGACCACGGCGACGAGTTCTATGACCACGGCCGTCTCGGTCACGCCAAGAACCTCTACGACTCGACCCTGCGCATCCCCCTGATCGTGCGGTTTCCCGGCGGACGTCACGGCGGCCGTCGCATCTCGGCGCCGGTCAGCCTGGTCGACGTCGCTCCGACCATCCTGCGCGCGGCCGGACTCGAGGTGCCGGCGTCCTGGCCCGGGCGCGACCTCGCCCGCGCCTTCACTCGCGCCGGCCTCCCCGACGCGCCGATCCTCGCCGACCTGAACACGACGAATCGCCGGCGCAAGATCCTGCTCGGCGACTGGACGGCGATCTTCAGCTTCCGCCCCGGCCAGCGCGCGCCCTCGCGGCGGGAGCTCTACGACCTGGCTACCGACGCCCGCGAGCTCGACGATCGCGCCCGGGCCCACCCCCAGCGCCTCGACGAGCTGTGGCGGCGGCACCAGGTCGAGCATCGCCGATCCCTCGAGATCGCGGCCCGCTTCAGGAGCGAGAGGGTCCAGCCCGATCCGGAGTTCGACCGCGAGCTGCGCGCCCTCGGCTATCTCTGACCCTGGCGCCGCTTCGGCCCGGCGTCGGCGATCCGGAGCGACGGCCGCGCCGGAACCTGTAGTCTGTCGGCGCGGTTGGCTCGTGGGCCAGAGAATGGCGAGACCGGGACCCTGGATTCGAAAGATGGCGGTGGCGACGCTCGCGTCGTGGCTGGCGGGACCGCCGGCAGCGGAGCCAAGCGCCGTGCCGGCGGAGCGGACCGCCCTGCGCCCCAGCTTTCGCCTCGAGGAGGGCGGCGATCTCGAAGTCCTGGGCATCGCGACGCCGGACTACCTGCCGGGATTCCGGTACCTGATCGCGACTCTCTCGCGCGAGGGAGTGGCGAGCGTCCACGGTCGAACGCTCTCCGGCGCGCGCGCGCCGGGCGCCCACCTCCACCGATCATGAATCCGTGCACGCCCGCCCGAACCGCCTCGCGGGCGCTGCTCGTCGCGGTCCGGTTGGGCGCCGCCCTCGGGCTCGCCGCGACCCGGCTGGCCAGCCAGGATCCGGCCGAGCCGGCGTCGCCGGAGGCGTGCGCCGCCATCGAGTCCGATCCCCAGCGGCTGGCGTGCTACGACCGCGCGTTCGGCCGCGATCGAGCGAAGGAAGGGGTGCCGCCGGAGCCCGGGCCCGGGGAGCCGGATCGGGCCGGAACCGCCCCGCTCCTCGACAGTCGCTGGGAGCTCGAGCCGGCATCGAAGCTCGGGACCTTCAACCTGCGCGCCTACCAGCCGGTCTACGTCCTGCCCTGGGTGGGCGCCCTCGAAGCCAACCAGTCGCCGAGCAGCCCGGCACCCGGCCGCACCGTGGCCGGCTCCGAGCAGCTCGAGCGGTCGGAAGTGAAGTTCCAGATCAGCTTCAAGTCCAAGGTCTGGCAGGGGGTCTTCGGCGACACCGGCGATCTCTGGATCGCCTACACCCAGTCGTCGCGCTGGCAGCTGTACAACGCCGAGCAGTCCCGCCCGTTTCGCGAGACCAACTACGAGCCCGAAGTCCTGCTCGCCTTCGCCACCGGCTATCGGCTGGCCGGCTGGGATGGCCGCCTGCTGACGGTGGGCCTCAACCACCAGTCCAACGGTCGCGACGAACCTCTCTCGCGCGGCTGGACCCGGGTCATCGCCGGCCTCGGTCTCGAGCGCGAGGGCTGGACGCTCACCCTGCGCCCGTGGTGGCGGGTGCCGGAGAGCGAGGCGGCGGACGACAACCCGGACATCGAGGACTACCTCGGGCGCGCCGACCTCCTGCTGGTCCGCCACGTCCGCCACCACGAGGTCGCCGCGCTCGTCCGGCACTCGTTGCGCGGCGGGGATCGATCCCACGGCGCCGTCCAGCTCGACTGGGCCTTTCCGGTCCGCGGCAACCTGCGCGGCCACGTGCAGCTCTTCCACGGCTATGGGGAGAGCCTGATCGACTACAACTTCCGCACCACCCGGCTCGGACTCGGCCTCGCCCTGATCGAGTGGTACTGAGGTCGCGCCGCCGAACGGCGTCGATCTCTCCGGGCGCTTCGCCCTCGCGCCCCGCCGGGCGAGAGTCGGGCAGGTAGTTGCTACCTGGTCCGACGCGCCCGTCCCGCGTAGAAAGTGCTCTTCACCACGGCGGGACGCAACGCTAGGTTCGAGGCTCAGTCCGGAAAGCGAGGCCTCCCTTGATCAGCGCAGTCGTCGTCGGCGAACGCATCCTGGCCGGCGCCGCCGGCCGCCTTGTGCGCGCCCGGCGCGGCGCGCTCCGACTGCTGCTGGCCCTGGCCATCGTGACCGGAGTCGCCGTCGGCGGTGGCGTGCTCGCCGATCTCGACGTGACTCGGACCCGCCGTGCCGTGGAACTGGCGCAGAGTGAGAACCGGGCCTTGAGAGCCCGCCAGCAGCTCCTGCGCGAGCAGATCGCCGCGCTCGAAGTGCGGCTGGTCGAGACCGTCGAGCGCGGCCTCCCGCTGGCCTTTGAAGACTACCCGGCGAAGTGAGCGCACCGCTCGCCGGGGCTCGGAGCCCGCGCGGGCGGGTCCGGAAATGCGAAGGGCCGGCTCGCCCTGCGGCAAGCCGGCCCTCGTGGAACTCCGGAAACGGGGGGCTTAGAGAGCGACGACCTTCTCGGCCGCGGGGCCCTTGGGGCCCTGAACGACCTCGAACTCGACGCGCTGACCTTCGGTGAGGTTCTTGTAGCCCTCACCCTGGATCGCGGAGTGGTGGACGAAGCAGTCCTTCTCCCCGTCCTCG
>JAFNAE010000153.1 GCA_017860005.1 Acidobacteriota bacterium
GCCGGTTCAGGGGAGGCGGCGGGCGGAGAGGATCGCGACCGGCGGCGTCAGCGACTGCCCCTCGGCGGGGGCCTGCTGGATCCGGCGCACGACGTCGAGGCCGGCCACGACGCGGCCGAAGACGGCGAACCCCTGGCCGTCGGGATTGCGCGCGCCGCCGTGGTCGAGCGCGGGCTGGTCGCCGAGGCAGATGAAGAAGTCGGAGGTGGCGCTGTCCGGCGTGTCGCGCGCCATGGAGATCGCGCCGTCGAGGTGCCGGAGGCCGGTCGCCGCCGTGCGCTCGAGCGCGATCGGAGGGAGGTCCTCGGCCTCCCGGCCGGGCGCCACCCCCGCCTGCACGACCTCGATCGGCACGTCCTTGCGCACCTCGGTGTCGGGCCGCACGGTGCGGTGGAAGCGCCCGCCGTCGTAACGGCCGGCGTCGACGTAGCGCAGGAAGTTGGCGGCGGTCACCGGCGCGCGCGCGAGGTCGAGCTCGAGGTCGATCTTGCCGAGCCCGGTGACCAGCCGCACCCTCACCGGCTCCGCCGCGGCCTCCGGGGCCGCCGCGCCGGGCGCAGCCGTCAGCAGCGCAGCGACGGTCGCGAGGATCGGTACGGCGGAGCGAAGGGTCCGGGCGCGCGCCGCGGTGCGCCGCGGCCGGCCGACGCGCGCCCCGGAGATCAGGAGCCGCCCGCCTCCGCGAGCCGGGCGCGAGGCGCTGGATCTCGGGCGAGGTGGGGTTGGCCGCGCCCAGCTCGGCGGCCGCGGCGCGCGCCTCCTCGAGCGCGCCCACCTCGGCATAGAGCACCGCGGCGACCAGGCGGGAGCCGGCGCCCGCCACGAGCTCGCGCTCGACCCAGGCCAGCTCCTCGGGCGCGAGCACCGAGAAGCGGACGACCGCCGAGCGCTCCGGCTCGGCGCCGCGCGCGCGCGGGCGGCTCTCCACCCACCAGGCGAGCGTCCTGCGGCGGGGCAGCGCCCGCGGTGGCCGCCACTCCTCCGCACGCAGGGCCGGGCTCTCCGCGAGCGGCTGGCCGGAGGCGTCGACGACCGTGACCAGGTAGGCGGCGGGCTCGGCGGCCGGCCGCCAGCGGAAGAGCGGACGCTCGTCCACGACCCGGGTGCCGACCGGAGAGGTCGCGACGGGCGCGGTGGCGGTCCCCGGCTCGACGCCGGAAGAGCCGAGACCGGAGAGATCCTCCGGCAGCGCCAGCTCGCCCGCCACCAACGCGCGCGCCAGCCGGCGCTGCACCGCCGGGTCCACGCCCTCGAGGCCGTGCACGCGCTCCCGGTTCGTCACCGCGAGCTCGCCCCGCCGGTCGCGCAGCTTCACCAGCACGAGCTCCTCCGCGAGCGCGGGAACGGCGGCGCCGGGCGCGGGCGCGACCGGAGCGGCGGCGACGGCGCGCGAAGCGGGCGGCGCGGCGGCCTCCGTTCCGGGCGCACCTCCTCGGCCCCCGAGCAGGGCGATGAGGCCGAGCACCGCCGCGATGGCGACTGCCAGCACGACCAGAAAGGGCAGCGGCGAGGTCCGCCGGGCCTGAGCGCGGCCCTCGCCCACCGCCGCTCCCGCGTGCGCCGGCGCGCCGGGCGCAGCGCGGTCGGCAGGCGGCGGCGGAAACGGCGGCTCGGGCGGCGCGGGAGCCGGCGGGACGGGCGCGGCGGGGGACTTCGCGACGGCCATCGCAGGGGGCACGGCGGGCGGCCTCGCGGTGGGTGCCGCGGGAGCCGGCGCGACCGGCGGCGCCACGGCGGCCGGCTCGGGCGCGGGTGGAGGCGCCGGTGCCGGCGCGGGCAACCCCAGCGAAGGCGCGGGCAGCTCGGGCGGCGGCGTGAACATCGGCGGCAGCGCGGGGAGCAGGGCCGTGCGCTCCGGAACGGAAAGCGCGACCGTCTTGTCAGGAACCGGCATCGTGGCGGTCGGCTCCGGCACCGCCGGCATCGTGGCCGTCGGCTCCGGCACCGGCAGCGCGACCGTCGGGCTCTCGGGGGACGGCGCGGCGGTCGGGTCGGGAGCGGGAGCCGGCGAGGGCTCGGGCAGCGCGACGCGCTGGGTCAAGTCCGGATCGCGGGGCGGCTCGCTCATGCGTTCACGCCTTGGTTTCGAGCCGAGCGTAGCAGCGAACCGCCGCAGCGCAAACGGAGGGCTCCACCGCCGCCCCGGGGGCGCCGGTCTCAGCCGAGCATGTTGACCACGCGGCCGTCCACCCAGTCCATCTTCTCGGCCTGCGGTACGAGCGGCAGGCCGGGCATGCGGATGATCTCGCCCAGCAGGGGCACCACGAATCCGGCGCCCGCGGCGAGCACCACCGAGCGCACCGTGACGTCGAAGCCCTCGGGCCGGCCGACCAGCTGCGCGTCGTCGGAGAGCGAGTACTGGGTCTTCGCCATGCACACCGGCAGGCCGCCGTAGCCGAGCTTCTCGACCAGCGCCAGATCGCGCGTCGCGGCCTTGGCGTAGGAAACCGAGCGCGCGCCGTAGATCCTGGTCGCGATCGTCTCGATCTTCTCCTTGAGCGGCCGGTCGAGCTCGTAGAGCGGCCGGTACGGCGCCGTCTTCTTCGGCGCCTGCTCGATCAGCGTCGCGGCGAGCTCGCGCCCGCCCTCGCCGCCGGCTGCGAAGATGTCGGCCACCGCGCAGGGCGCGCCCATTTCGGCGCACGCGCGGCGCACGACCTCGATCTCCTCGGCGCTGTCGGTGGCGAAGCGGTTGATGGCCACCACCGGCACGAGGCCGAACAGCGCGGCGTTCTCCACGTGCTTGCGCAGGTTCGGCAGGCCGCGCTCGACCGCCGCCGGATCCGGCACGCCGTACTTCTCCTTCTCGCGCACGCCGCCGTGGAGCTTGAGCGCGCGCACCGTCGCCACCAGCACCATCGCGGCCGGATCGAGACCACCGACGCGGCACTTGATGTCGAGGAACTTCTCGGCGCCGAGGTCGGCGCCGAAGCCCGCCTCGGTGACCACCCAGTCGGCGTGGGCGAGCGCCATCGTGGTGGCGGCCAGCGAGTTGCAGCCGTGCGCGATGTTGGCGAACGGCCCGCCGTGGACGAACGCCGGCACGCCCTCGACGGTCTGCACCAGGTTGGGATGGAGGGCGTCCTTGAGCAGGACCATGAGCGCGCCCACCGCCTTGAGGTCGGCGGCGGTGGTCGGCTTGCCGTCGCGGTCGAGCGCCACGATCAGCCGGGCGAGCCGGCGCCGCAGGTCGTCGTAGTCCTCGGACAGGCAGAGCGCCGCCAGCACCTCGGAGGCCGGGGTGATGTCGAAGCCGGTCTCGCGCGGCACGCCCTCGAGCGCGCCGCCCAGGCCGATCACGACGTGGCGCAGCGCGCGGTCGTTGAGGTCCAGGACCCTCCGCCAGAGCACGCGGCGCACGTCGATGCCGAGCGCGTTGCCCTGCTGGAGGTGGTTGTCGAGCATCGCGGCGAGCAGGTTGTTGGCCGAAGTGATGGCGTGGAAGTCCCCGGTGAAGTGGAGGTTGATGTCCTCGGCCGGCACCAGCACGGACTTGCCGCCGCCGGTGGCGCCGCCCTTCATGCCGAAGGTGGGTCCGAGCGACGGCTCGCGCAGCGCGAGGCACGCGCGCTCGCCGAGCTTGGCCAGGCCCTGGGCGAGCCCGATCGAGACCGTGGTCTTGCCCTCGCCGGCGGTGGTCGGCGTGATGGCGGTGACCAGCACCAGGCGGCCCGGCGGCCGCCGCGAAGCGGCGCGCGCCTCGAGCCGGACCTTGGCCTTGTCGGTGCCGTAGGGAATCAGATGCTCGGCGGCGATGCCGAGATCGCGGGCGACTTCGGAGATCGGGCGGGTCTTCCCCGTCTGGGCCATGCGGTGACTCCTTCCGGCGCGCATGCTATCCGGCCCGCGGCGCCGCCCCTCCGACCCGCCCGGGCGGGCGCGGCGGCGCGGTTAGACTGGGAGCGCGCCCGGCGGCCAGCGTCCGCGGGCGCAGAGAAGAAGGGAGCCGCCATGAAGCGCGCCGCCTGGATGCTCGGCCTCCTCGCCCTCGTCGCCCCGCCGTGCCCGGCGGGCTCGGAGAACGCCGCCCTCGCCGCCGCGCGCGCCGAGCGGGTCGCCGGACCCACCCCGGATCGCCCGGCCGCGCTCGGGGCCATTCCGCCGGGTTCCGCCCTGTTCACCGCGAGCGCAACCAACCACGTCGACATCGTGCGGCCGATTCCGGACGTCACGGGCGACGGCCTCGACGAGGTCCTGTTCGGGCTGCGGGAGTCGAATGTCCCGAATGTCTTCCTGCTCGACGGAGCCAGCGCCGGAACCGCCACGGTGGTGTGGAGCTTCATGACCACGGGTGGCGCCTCGAACGGCTACCTCTACGGCGACCAGTGCCTGGTCCCGTCTTCCGACACGGACGGCAACGGCGCCGCCAACTTCCTGATGGGCACCGCCGGCGGAGGTCGGGTCGCCTACGCGATCGACGCGCTCGCTCACGCCGAGCTCTGGCGCTTCGACACCTATCTGAATCCGCCCGCCAGCGGCTGGGTCTACTCCCTGGCGGAGATGTCGGACACCACCGGCGACGGCGTCCCGGAGGCCGCGTTCGGCGCCGGCTCCGACGCGGATTCCCTCTGGATGGTCGACGGGGCCGGCAGCGGACCCGCGACCGTGCTGTGGCGATGGGCGGCGCCGGATGCCGTGGTGTCGGTACGGAACCTGGGTGACGCCGACGGGGACGGCGACGACGACGTCGTGGCTGCCGTCGGCGACACCGGGCACCAGATCGTGGCTCTCGATGGCTCGCCTCCGACCTCGGCCGGGGCGATCCTGTGGACGCACCCGACCGGCTCGGCGAGCGTGTGGTCGCTCAACGGCATCCCCGACCCGGATGGCGACGGCATCTCCGACGTTCTCGCGGCGACCTGGATCACGGACGGCAGCGCTGTGCGCCGCGTGGACGGGGCCACCGGCGCCACGCAATGGACGAGCACGACCGTCCCCGAGTACGCCATGGCGGTGGAGCCGATCGTGGACGTCACCGGCGACACCGGATGGGACGTCCTCGTCGGCTCCTGGGAGAACGCGGTCCAGGTGCTCGACGGAGCGACCGGCGGGCGAGTGTGGAAGCGAACCGTGGGAACCCTCAACGGTGGCGACGTCTGGACCGTCCGACAGGCTGGCGACCTGAATCTGGACGGCCATCCCGACGTGGTGGCGGGCTCCTTCGACGGCTACGTCTATGCGCTGTCCGGCCTGAACGGGTACCCGCTCTGGGCCTATTCGACGGGCAAGCGGCTCTACAACGTCCACGGCCTCGGCGACCTCAACGACGACGGCGTGCCCGAAGTGGCCGGCAGCACGCAGAATCTCTCCGGCGCGTCGGTTCCGGTCGTGTACGTGCTCGACGGCGACGCCGGGCTGCTGCTGCCCTTCTTCGCCGACGACTTCGAGAACGGCGCGCCGGTGGGTTGGTCGTCGCTGGTCACCGACCGGAGCGGGAGCGTCCTCCACTAGGCGGGCCGCGATGCGCCGACGCCCGCTCTCCGCGGCGCTGGTCGCGACCGCCGCGCTCGCCCTCGCGCTCGGAACGGTCCTCATCCGGAGCCCGCGCGCGGAGCACGAGGCGGACGCGGGCGCGGCGAGGCTCACCGCCACCGAGCGGGCGCGGGTGCTCGAGGACCAGCGCGCTGCCGGGGCGGCCGGCGACGCGCCGCGGCTGGCGGCGGCGCGCGGCCGGCTCGGGCGCGACGCCCTGGCGCGCGCGCGCGGCATCCTCGACGCCTGGCTCGCGCGCCGGGACCCGGCGACCGGGCTGCTCCCGCACGGCACCCCGCCGCCGCGCTGGACCGCGGGTGACGTGGGCGCCGACCTCTGGTCTCACCTCCTGGTCGCCGCCCACGAGCTCGAGCCCACGGCGCTGCCGGCGCTGCTCGTCGCGCTCGACAGCGAGCGCCGGATCTGCGGCCCGCTGCCGTGCACGATTCGCCTCGCGCCCGCCCGGCGTGCCCCGCTCGAGCCGCGCGCGCGGATCGCCGGCGCCGTCGAGTTCGCCGCCGACGGCCTGCTGCCCGCCGCGGAGCGCTTCGGCGCCGGACCCTGGCTCGACCGCCTCGCCGAGGTCCTGGACGCCGTCGTCGCACGCGCCGCGGTGGTCACGCCGGCCGGCGCGATCCCGGCCGCCGACGCCGAGTCGTGCGGCAACTTCCTGCAGGCCGCAGCGCGCCTCGCCCACCGCACGCGCGACGAGCGCCTGATCGCGGCAGTCGAGCGCGTCGCCGACGCCTGGCTGCTGCACGTCGTGCCCGCCACCGGCGGCCTGCCCGCGCACGCCTGGGACTTCGCGCGCGCCCGGCCCGCCGTCGACCGCTTCCACTTCCGCGACCACGGCGCGGAGATCGTGCCCGGGCTCGCCGAGGCCTACCGGCTCGAGCGCGCGCTCGCTCGGCCCTCGGCCGCGCGCCACCGCGATCCGCTGCGCCGCCTGCTCGACGCCGTGCTCGCCCGCGGCCGCACCGCCGACGGGCTCTGGGCCGACGACCTCGAGCTCTCGACCGGGCGCGCCACGGGCGGCCCGATCGACACCTGGGGCTACCTGCTCGCCGCCCACGCCCTGGTCGACCTCGCCGACGGCACGCGCGGCTACGCCGGGCCGGTGCGCGCGGCCGTCGAGGCGGCCGCGGCGCGCGCCGGGCTCGACTGGGAGGCGGGACACCCGGACGGGGCCGCCGACGCCGTCGAGTCGATGCTCCTCTTCCTGCCCTTCGTCGACTCCGAGGAGGGCCGCGACTTCGTGGACCGGCAGGTGCCGGCGATCTGGGCGCGCGAGCGTCCGGACGGCGGCGCGGGCGCCGGCTACCTCGACGGCAACGTGGTGCGCAGCTCGCTGCTCTACGCCGACTGGAAGTCGGCGGGCGTTGCGGCCCGGCCCTGGCGCGCCGACCTCGCGCTCGGCGCCGCGCGCGACCGCGGCGGCGCCTGGGTGGTGCGCCTCGAGGCCGCGACCGGCTGGCGCGGGCGCCTGCGCTTCGACCTGCCGCGCCACCGCACGGTCTGGTCGATGCCCTTCGCCCATCCGCGGCGCAACGCGCCGCCCGAGTGGCTGACCGTCGAGCCCGG
>JAFNAE010000154.1 GCA_017860005.1 Acidobacteriota bacterium
GGCGGAGTTCCGGATCGACGCCGCCGACCTCCGGTTCCTGCGCTCGATCGGGATCGACCCGACCCGCAAGCGGCGAGCGCGCGGCACGCGCTGAGCCATGACCGCCGCCGCGCCCACGCCGGCGCGGCAGGAGCTGCTCGGCCTGCCGCTCCCCAAGCTCGCCGCGGCGCTCGCGGAGACGATCGACCGGCCGTTCCGCGCACGCCAGGTCTACGACGCGCTCCACCGGCGAGGAGCCGACGACTTCGAAGCGATGACCGATCTGCCCGCGGCGCTGCGCCACCAGCTCGCCGCGCGCTTCTCGCTCGACCTGCCGGAGCTCACCGAGCGCATCGACTCCGGGGACGGCACCACCAAGTATCTGCTGCGCCTCGCCGACGGCAGCTCGATCGAGACCGTGGACATCCCGGAGCGCTTCCGGCGCACGCTCTGCCTCTCCAGCCAGGCGGGCTGCGCGCTCGCCTGCGCCTTCTGCGTGACCGGCTACTGGGGAGCCGGGCGGAGCCTGACCGCGGCCGAGGTCGTCGGCCAGGTGCGCCTGCTGCGCAGGGTCGCGGCCCTGCCGGAGACCGTCAACCTGGTGTTCATGGGGATGGGCGAGCCGATGCTGAACCTGCCCGCCCTCGCGGACGCCCTCGAAGTCCTCGGCGAGACGCTGGCGCTGCGGCGAATCACCATCTCCACCGCCGGAGTCGTACCGGGCATCGACGAGCTCGCCGGCTGGGAGCGGCGTCCGAACCTCGCCGTGTCGCTCCATGCCCCCGATGACGAGCGGCGCACGCGGCTGATGCCGGTCAACCGCACCTGGCCGCTGGCCGAGCTGATCGAGGCGCTGGCGCGCTTCCCGCTCGAGCCGCGCCGCAGGATCACCATCGAGTACCTCCTGCTCGAGGGCTTCAACGACTCGCCGCGCGACGCCGACGCCCTCGTCCGTCTCCTCGCGCGCGTACCGGTCAAGTTCAACCTCATCCCCTTCAACCCGGACCCGGTGCTGCCCGGCTGGATGCGGCGCCCGGGGCCCGAGCGGGTCGAAGTCTTCCGCGCCCGGCTCGCCGCACGCGGCGCCACCGTCACCGTGCGCCGGCAGCGCGGCCACGACGTCGCCGCCGCCTGCGGCCAGCTGCGCGCCTTCGCCCGCGCCCCCCGCGGACCGCGCGCGCGCCGCGGCGGCGACGCGCCGCCCGGGCGCTCGCGGCCCGGCTCGAAGTGACCCGCTCCACTGGCCGCCCGCCCGGGGATCGGGGAGGATTCGCGCCGATGGGCGCCCGGCTCCTCCCGCTCGCGTTGGCCCTCGCCGTGCTCACCGCACGGGGAGCGCTCGCCGTCGACTGCACCCCTGCCTCGGTGCTCTGCGTCCCGGAGGAGTCGGCGCTCGCGGACGCCTTCCAGAACGTCGCCCACGGCGGCACCATCGACGTCGCTCCCGGCACCTACACCGCGCCGTCCTCGCCCGCGCCCGGGGGCTTCCGGCTCGGCACCGACAAGAACCGGTCGTTCACCGTGCGCGCGCGCAACGGGCTCGGCTCGGTGACGCTCACCGGCGGCAACGCGACGCCGGTGGTCGTGCTCGACACGCTCGCCGCCGGGCGCTGGATCACGTTCGAGGGTCTCCGCTTCGTCAACGGCCGCTCCACGGTCGCGAACTTCGCCGGCGGCGCGACCGTCAAGAACGCGCGTGCCACCTTCTCCGAATGCGAATTCGTCGGCAACCTGGCGGCAACAGGCGCCATCGGCGGCGGCGGCCTCGGGCTCTTCGGCGGCGCCACCGCGCTCGTCGAGCGCGCGTTGTTCGAGAACAACCGCGCGCTCGGCGAAGGCGGCGCGATCTTCGCGCAGAAGGGCGCGGCGCCCTACGACTCGCCTTCGACGCTCTGGGTCCTCGGGACCACCTTCCGCGCGAACTGCGAGACGGGCACGATCTCCTCCTGTGCATCGAACGACGGTAACGGGGCCGGCGGGGCCATCCTCGTACGCAACTCGACGCTGCGCGTCGCCGACAGCCTGTTCGAGAACAACACCGCCGGCTGGGTCGGCGGCGCGATCTACGGCTACGGATCGTTCTCCTGCACCACGCCCTACTGCGCCGCCCCGGCGGCCGACCTGCTCGTCGTGCGCTCCCGCTTCAGCGGCAATTCGGCAGCCAACACCGCGCTCGCCGCCGCCACCCAGGCCGGTGCGATCCACGTCGAATACTGCGCTCGCCTGCGGTTGTTCCACTCGATCCTGGAGGACAACCGGGCGGAGTCGGCCGGCGCCGTGCAGGGCTTCCTCGCCACCGTCGAGATCTACGACTCCGTGCTGCGCGGCAACCGCGCCACCTGGACCGCCGGACTCGGGGCGGGCGGCGCCGTCGGCGTCCAGTCCTCGCCCGATGCGGCCTGCGCCGGACAGAATCTGCCCGCGGCGGTGCTGAGGATCGAGCGCAGCCTGGTCGAAGGCGGCTCGGCCGGCGCGCAGGAGGCACAGCTCGGCGGCTGCATCTACGCCGCGGGCGACGCCACGAACGCCGGCAGCGGCAGCTGCCAGTCCGGACAGGGCGCGCGTTGCGCGCAGGTGACGATCCTGAACTCCGCGATCTTCGACTGCGCCGTGGCGCGCCAGTTCGCGGGCAGCACCGCGGTGTCCGGCGGCGGGTTCTTCCTGCAGCGGGCCCACGCGACGATGTCCGACGTGCTGGTAGCGCGCAATCTCGCCACCGGCGCTGCGACCGGCGTCTGCCCCGCGGGTGGCGCCGGCGTCGTGTCGCAGGATGCGCGACTGGTGATGACCGACGTTCTGTACTCGGGCAATCAGGCGGCTTGCGGCGCGGACGATCTCCATCTCGCCACCGGCGGCACGACCTCCGAGGCGAACGTCCGCTACTACACGGCGACCTCGGCCGCTCCCCCGGACGCCAAGCTGCTCGGCCTGCCGCCGCGATTCGCCGCCGACACGGCGCTGACCATCGGCGAGTCCTGGCTCGCCTACGGCTGGTCCGGCAGCGCGGCGCGGCTCGACGGCGTGGCCCTGGGGACGAATCCCAGGAACGGCCTCGAGCCGGCGGGCGACGCCCTGCACGTGCTCGACGTCCAGAACGGCACGCGGACGGACAGCGCCGACGTGAGCGCAGACGCCGCACCGGTCACCTCGCTCGTCGCCGCGGCCACCTGCCCGCCGGCGGGCTCGACGACGCTCGCCTGGGCGACGCCCTCGGGGAGCTTCCTCGCTGCGTTGATCGACCAGGGCGTGGCCGGCGGCACGGCCAGCGGCAGCACGGGCGTCACGCCGCCCGGATCGGTCACCTACCGGCGCGCCGCGCTGACCCAGCAGGGCGGCGCCTATGACGAGGCGCGCGTCTACGTCGCCGGGTGCCCCGACCGGCTCTTCGCCGACGGGTTCGAGAGTGGCGGCACCTCGATGTGGAGCTCGACGACCCCCTGACGGTCGACGCTCAGCCGGGGCCCCGCCAGATCATCGACAGATTCCGGCCGCAGCCCTCGCCGTCGCGGCGATGGCTCCACAGCCATTCGGGTCGGCAGCGGGTGCACAGCCCGAGGCACACGATCCGCTCGATCCCCGCCGCGGCGAGCTGCACCGCGACGGCGTGCGCCAGGTCGAGATGGGGCCGTGCACCCCTCCCCTCGCGACGGGTCTCCGCGCCGGCCGCCTCGACGACGCGTGCCGCGACCTCCTCGCCGACCTCGTAGCAGCAGGCTCCGATCGCGGGGCCCACCCATGCGATGCCGCGCTCGAGGCCGCCGTGCGCGCTCATCCGGGCGAGCGCCGCGGGGACGATTCCTGCCGCAACGCCGCGCCAACCGGCGTGCACTGCGCCCACCGCTCCGGGAGTCGAGATCAGGACCGGTACGCAGTCCGCGCTGGCGACCGTGGCGGCGAGGCCGCGTTGCCCGGTGACCAGGGCGTCGCCCTCGCCGCAGGCTCCGGCCACGGTGTCGAGCACGCGCGCCGAGTGGACCTGCCGGAGCCAGGCCGGCGCCACCCCGGCCGGCAGGATCCCGGCCGGCAGCGCCGCGTCGCGCGCGGGCGCGCCACGGCCCAGGAAGAGCGCGCAGGCGCCGTGAGCCTCGAAGCGCCAGGCGGGGATCCCGGCGAGCGTCTCGGGCGCGGCGGTCACCAGCTCGACGCGGGGCGGCACGCGTGGATTCTAGGCGTCGGCGCGCGACGCTGCGATAGGATTCGGCATCATGCCTCCGCCGTGCGCGCTGGCCGGTCCGTCGGCTTCCCGATCGCCGCGACGGGCGCCGGTCCTGCGCTGGCCGGCGCCGAGATGATCCAGCTCTTCCACGTCTCCAAGCGCTTTCCCACCGGCCAGGTCGCGCTGGAGGACGTCACCTTCCACGTCGACAAGGGCCAGTTCTGCTTCCTGACCGGATCCTCGGGCGCCGGCAAGACCACCCTGCTGCGACTCATCTTCCGCGAGGAGGTACCGAGCGAGGGGCAGATCCTGGTCAACGGCCGCAACGTCGCCGCGATCCCGAAGTCGAAGATCCCGTTCCTGCGGCGCACCATCGGCGTCGTGTTCCAGGATTTCCGATTGATCGAGCGCAAGACCGTGTTCGAGAACGTCGCCTACCTGCCGCGCATCCTGGGCCTCGACGGTGGGCGTCAGAAACGCATGGCGTTCGAGGCCCTGCGCCGGGTCGGGCTCGCGCACCGACTGGCGGCCTTCCCGCGCCAGCTCTCGGGCGGCGAGCAGCAGCGCGTGGCCATCGCCCGTGCGCTGATCGCCGAGCCCGAGATCCTGATCGCGGACGAGCCGACCGGGAACCTGGATCCGGAGCTCTCGCGCGAGATCGTCTCGCTGTTCGTCGACATCAACCGTCGCGGTACCACGGTGATCTACGCCACCCACGACCACGCCACGATCCGGCGCATCGGCAAGCGCGTGCTGACGCTCTCGCAGGGCCGGCTGGTCGACGACCGGACCCTGGAGCCGGGAGAGCCGGCGCCACCGGAGCCGTCCGGAGCGGCCGAGTGACGCTCCTCCAGGCCCTGCGCGACTTCGCGCGCGAGGCGCTGATCGGCCTCCTGCGCAGCCTGCGCGTCTCGGCGCTGGCGGTGGTGACGATCGGCGTCTCGCTCTTCCTGGCGGGCGCTTTCTACCTGGTGAGCCGGAACCTCGAGAACACCGTCCGCAGATGGCGCGACGAGGCGCGCTTCGTCGTCTACGTCGAGCCGGCGACGAGCGCCGCGCGGCTCGAGGAGCTGGCGCGCCGGGTGCGCGCAGTACCCTGGATCTCCGAGGTCACGATCGTGAGTCGGGAGGAGGCCGAGCGCCGCTTCGAGCGGAGCTTTCCCAGCCTCTCGGACCTGGTGCGCGGCACCAGCGCCGCGCTGCCGGCCTCGCTCGAGGCCCGGCTCCGCCCCCTCGCCGAAGGCCAGCAGGAGCCGTTCCGTGCCTGGGTCCGCGAGCTCCTGCAGATCGAGGGCGTGGAGCTGGTCGACGACGACCGCGACTGGATCGGCCAGATCGAAACCGTCGCCGCCGTGGTGCGCGCGCTCGGCCTGGTGCTGACTGCGATCCTGATCGCGGCCTCGGTGTTCACTATCGCCTCGGTCGTCCGGTTGACCTCCTACCTCTATCGCGACGAGATCGCCGTGATGCGGCTGGTCGGCGCCACCGAGTTCTACATCCGCGGACCGTTCTACTTCGAGGGGCTCTTTCAGGGGCTGCTCGGGGCGCTGGTGGCGCTGGGCGGACTCTCGGCGGCGCACTTCGCGGTCCGGCCCCAGCTCGAGGCGTCGCTGGTCGCCGGCGCCCTCGCCGAACGCTTCCTGTCGCCCTCCGAGATGGTCGGCCTGCTCGGCCTGGGGGCCCTCGCCGGTCTGGTGGGCGCGGTGCTCTCCCTCGGCCGCGAGCAGGTCGCCAGCGAGCGCAGCTGAGCGCTCGCCTCGACGTGAAGAGGGCCCTGCGGTCGCCCGCAGGGCCCTCGATCCCGAGCGCCTACTGCCTGCTGATCAGCTGCCCAGGCGCACCGTGATGACCACGCGCCGGTTCTGCTGGCGGCCGTCCGGCGTGTCGTTCTGGGCGACCGGGTCGTTCGCGGCCCGGCTCTCGACCGCGATCCGGCTCGGATCGATCCCGTGCCGTTCGACCAGCACGCGCCGGGCCGATTCGGCGCGCCGCATCGCCAGCTCCTCGTTGCGGGCCGGAGAACCCGTGGCATCGGTGTAGCCGATGATGCGCGCGGTGGCCGCCGGATCCTGCTTGAGGCGCAGCGCCACCTCGTCGAGCACGGCCCGACAGCGGTTGTCCACGCGCGCGCTACCGGAGTCGAACAGGCAGACCTCCTGGATCTCCTGCGGAGGCGGCGGAGGAGGAGGCGGCGGCGGGGGAGGCGGCGGAGGCGGCGGCGGAGGCGGCGGCGGAGGAGGAGGCGGCGGAGGCGGAGGAGGAGGCGGAGGCGGCGGCGGAGGAGGCGTCGGATGGGGGAAGAAGGTCACTCCCAACAGGCCGCCGATCGGGCAGTACTTGTCGGTGTCGGAGAGCTGGTTGAGCTCCAACCGCAGGGCGAAGTTGAACGCCCAGTTCCGGGTCTCGCC
>JAFNAE010000155.1 GCA_017860005.1 Acidobacteriota bacterium
CTGGCTGGTCGGTACCTGGCGCGGCGAGAAGGACGGCGACCGCATCGAGGAGGCCTGGTTCGAGCCCGCGGCCGGCGCCATGCTGGGCTCCTTCCGCTGGCTGCGCGGCGAGCGCGTCGTGGTCTACGAGCTGCTCGTGCTCGAGAGCTCGGACCAGGGTGTCGTGCTCCGCCTGCGCCATTTCGGGCCCGGTCTCGCGGCGCGCGAGGAGCGCGACGGCGCGCTCGCCTTCGACCTGGTCGAGGCGCGGCCCGGAGCGGTCCTGTTCGCCGGTCGCGATCCGGAGCGACCGACGCGCCTCGGCTATCGGAAGGGCGCGAACGGGGAGCTCGTCGCGATCCTCGAGCGCACGCGCGGCGGCGAGACCCAGGTCGACGAGTTCGTCTATCGCCGGCGCTGACCGCCGCCCTCACGGCGCCAGGAAAAAGAAAACGGGGAGGCTCGTCGCCTCCCCGCTACTGTTCCGGACCGGCCGGCGCTCGGGTTCCCCGTGCGAGGTGTCCGCGCCCTCTTGCCGAGGTTGTGCGCGGATCGGGTCAGTGTCCCGTCCGGTCCGCCGGGGGTCCCTCGGTGCGCGCATGAGAGCGGCGCCCCGAGGGCTCTCCGTGGTCCGGTGGCGTCGTCATCGCTCCTCCTCGTTCGTCCGTCGACAAAAGCCACGGTACGCTCGTGCGCGCGGGCTGTCAAGAGCTCGCGGCCACCCGCGCTTCGCCGCTGCGTGGCATCCGCAAGCGGCGTGCCGGGCGAGGCGCAATCGCGTCGGATATTCTCCGGCCTTCCCCGCGGGGCTCGTCCCCGGCAAGGAGCTGCCATGTCCGCGACTCCCGTTGCGCCGCTCGATCTCGCGGCGCCCGCAGCCCCGCACGACGGCCTGGGCCGCATGGCCACCTCGCTAGTCGGCTCCGAGATCCTGCGCATCGCCGCCGAAGTGCGCGCGCTGCACGAGCAGGGACGCTCCGTGCTCAACCTCACGGTCGGCGACTTCTCCGCGCGCCAGTTCCGCATCCCCGCCGAGCTCGAGAGCGGCATCGCGCGCGCGCTCGCCGCCGGGCAGACCAACTACCCGCCGGCCGACGGCGTCGCCGAGCTGCGCCACGCGGTGCGCGAGTTCTACCGGCAGACGCTCGCCCTCGACTATCCGCTCGAAGCGGTGCTCGTGGCGGGCGGCGCGCGGCCGGTCATCTGGGCCGTCTACCAGGCGATCCTCGAACCGGGCGAGACGGTCGTCTACCCGGTTCCGTCCTGGAACAACAACCACTACGCGCACTTGACCGGCGCGCGCGCGGTGGCGGTCGAGACGCGCCCGGAAAACGGCTTCCTGCCCACCGCCGAGGAGCTCGCGCCGCACCTGCCGGGCGCGACCCTGCTCGCGCTCAACAGTCCGCTGAATCCGGCCGGGAGCGGATTCCGCGCCAGCGCGCTCGAGGCGATCGCCCGTCTCGTCGTGGCCGAGAACCGGCGACGCGGCCCGCGCGCCAAGCCCCTCTACCTGCTCTACGACCAGATCTACTGGCTGGTGGCGGCGGCGGACGCGCCCCACGCGACGCCGGTCGCGCTCGTGCCCGAGGTGGCGCCCTGGACCGTGTTCGTCGACGGCATCAGCAAGGCGTTCGCCGCCACCGGGCTGCGCGTGGGCTGGGCGGTGGCGCCGCCCTTCCTCGCTGCGCGCATGCGCGACCTGCTCGGCCACGTCGGCGCGTGGGCGCCCAAGCCGGAGCAGATCGCCACCGCCGGCGTGCTCGCCGATCCGCCGCTCGCGCTCGCGCTCGCCGCCACCGTACGCGACGGCATCAACGTGCGCCTCGCCGCGCTCGACCGCGCGCTCTCCGCGCTCGCCGCTGCCGGCCTTCCGGTCGCGCACCTGCCGCCCGCCGGCGCGCTCTACCTGTCGGCGCGCTTCGACCTGCTCGCGCGCTGCGGCGACAACGACGGCATCCGCCGCTACCTGCTCGAGGAAGCCGGTTTCGCGATCGTGCCCTTCCACGCCTTCGGCACGCGCCCCGACAACGCCTGGTTCCGGCTCTCGGTGGGCGCGGTCGGGGTCGACGAGATCGAGGCCGCGAGCGCGCCCCTGGCGGAAGCCCTGCGCCGCGCGGCCTCGTGAGCGCGCCGCCGGCGGCGGCGGCAGCTCAGGCCGGGCTCCGGTCCTCCAGGTAGCCGCGCAGCAGGACGCGCGCCTTCTGCCAGTCGCGCTTCACGGTGCGCGGATCGACGCCCACCACGTCCGCGATCTCCTCGACGGTCAGGCCGCCGAAGAAGCGCAGCTCGACGACGCGCGCGAGCCGCCCGTCCTCGGCCTCCAGCCGGCGCAGCGCGGCCTCGATGGTGAGCAGCTCCTCGGCCGGGCTCTCGACCGCCGCCATGCCCTCCTCGAGCTCGATCGCGGCCACGCCGCCGCCGCGTTTCAGCGCCGCGCGTTCGCGCGCGAAGTCGATCACGATCTGGCGCATCGCCTTGGCGGCGACGTTGAAGAAGTGGTGGCGGTCCTGCCAGTCGGGCTTGGCCGCGGCCAGGCGCAGGTAGGTCTCGTGCACGAGGGCGGTGGTCGACAGCGTGCCGCCGCGCGCGAGCAGCTGGAAGTGGGCCTTGCGTCGCAGGTCCTGGTAGACGAGCTCCATCAGGCGCTCCATGGCGCCCCCCTCGCCCCTGCGCAGCGCCGCCAGCGCGCGCGTGATCTCGCCGCCCGAGCCCTCGCTCATCCGAAGTTCGCCTAGGTTACCGCAGGGCGCGTGCCCTCGCCCGGCGCGGCGGTCCCTCCCTTCGGTGAGCGCGCGGAACGGGTCGTCACGGGATCGTCACCCCGGCGTCACGCCGGCGACGGGTGGGTGCGCCAGGCTCCCGCGCGCAGGTGGGGAGTAGCCGCCCGGCCCTCCGGCCGGGCGGGCCGACCGTCAGTCCGAGGCCCACGGCCTCCGGTCGTCCCGAGTCGGAATCGAACCCGGCGAGACCACCCCGACACGCGAGTGCCGCGGGGGGGCGTGCCCGCCCCGCGCCGCGGCCCGCCGGGAGACCGACGATGGACACCGCCTCGTTGCCCCTCTGGATCGGCTTCAACCTCTTCGTCCTGGGCATGCTCGCCCTCGACCTCGGGGTCTTCCACCGCAAGGCCCACGAGGTCTCCTTCCGGGAGGCCGCCGCCTGGAGCGCGGTCTGGGTCGCGCTCGCGCTCGTCTTCAACGCCGGCGTCTGGCACTGGTTCGGCCCCCAGAAGGGGACCGAGTTCCTGACCGGCTATCTGATCGAGAAATCGCTCTCGGTCGACAACATCTTCGTCTTCGCGCTGGTCTTCAGCTACTTCGCGGTGCCCGCCGCCTACCAGCACCGCGTCCTGTTCTGGGGCATCCTCGGCGCCCTGGTCATGCGCGCGATCTTCATCGCGGCCGGCTCGGCGTTGCTCACGCGCTTCCACTGGATCATCTACGTCTTCGGCGCGTTCCTGGTGCTGACCGGCCTGAAGATGGCGTTCGCGCCGGCGCGCGGCCTCGAGCCCGACAAGAACCCGGTGCTGCGCATCGTGCGCCGCCTGATACCGGTGACCGACCGTTACCACGGCCAGTCGTTCTTCGTGCGCGAGAACGGCGCGCGCGTCGCCACGCCGCTCTTCCTCGTGCTCGTCCTGGTCGAGACCACCGACCTGATCTTCGCGGTCGACTCGATCCCGGCGATCTTCGCGATCACCACCGACCCGTTCATCGTCTACACCTCGAACGTCTTCGCCATCCTCGGCCTGCGTTCGCTCTACTTCCTGCTCGCCGGCGTCATGCACCGGTTCGAGTACCTGAAGCTCGGGCTGGCCGCGGTGCTCGTCTTCGTCGGCGCGAAGATGGCCCTGGTCGACGTCTACAAGATCCCGGCCGCGGTTTCGCTCGGCGTCGTCGCCGCCCTGCTCGCCGCGGCGATCGTCGCCTCGCTCGTGCGCACGCGCGGCCGGAACGCGCCGCCCGCAGGCGCGGCCGGACGCTGAGCGGAAACGCAGGGGGAACCCGATCATGCTCCGCCACTCCTGGCACGTCGGTGCGCTCGCCGGCATCGACCTGAAGCTCCACTTCACCTTCCCGCTCGTCCTCGTGCTGGGCGCCCTGCAGTGGGGCTCGGCGCACGGCGGCATGGGCGCCCTGTTCGGCGCCCTGCTCATGCTCGCCCTGTTCGGCTGCGTCGCGCTCCACGAGCTCGGGCACGCGCTCGCGGCGCGCCGCTTCGGGATCCCGACACGCGAGATCGTGCTCTTCCCGCTCGGCGGCGTGGCGCTGCTCGCGCGCTCGGCGCGCCGGCCCGCGGAGGAGTTCTGGATCGCGGTCGCTGGGCCGGCGGTCAACGTTGTCATCGCCGCGGTGCTCGCCCTGATCTTCGGGCTGGCGCCGGCAGCGCTGCCGGCCGAGGCCGCGGGCCTGCTGCGCGCCGCGCCGGAGGGTCCCTCCCTCGGCACGTTCCTGCACTGGCTGCTCGGCGCGAACCTCAGCCTGGTCGCCTTCAACCTGCTGCCGGTCTTCCCGATGGACGGCGGCCGCGTGCTGCGCGCAGCCCTCGCTGCCCGCCTCGGCTGGCAGCGCGGCACGCGCTGGGCCGCGGGTCTCGGCCAGGGCGTGGCGCTCGTCGGCGGCCTCGCCGCGCTGCTCGGCGGTCGCCTCCTGCTCGCCGTCCTCGCCGCCTTCGTCTTCCTCGCCGCCGGCCAGGAGCGCGTCGCCGCCGACGCCCGCCACGTGCTCGCGACGCTCCGGCTGTCCGACGCGTACAACCGCCACGCGCTCGCGCTGACGCCCGACGATCGCCTCTCGCGCGTCCTGCAGTACCTGCTCACCAGCTACCAGCCGGACTTCGCCGTGCTCGACGGCGGCCGCCTCGCCGGCGTGGTGACGCGCGAGCGGGCGATGGCGCGGCTACGCGCGCCGGGCGAAGACCCGCGCGTGGCGGAGTGGATGGAGACCAGCGTGCCCGAGCTCGACGCCGCCCTCACGCTCGAGGAGGCCCAGGAGCGGCTCGCCGCCGCCGACCGTTCGTGCGGCGCCGTGGTCCACCACGGCCGCTTTCTCGGCCTGGTCAGCGTCGCCGACCTCGCCGAGGCGATCGCGGTGGCGGCCGCGCTCGGCAGCGCGCGCCCGGAGCTCTCCCGGCCCTCCGCGGCGCGCCGCGCGTGAGACGCGCCCGCCGGCCCGCGCGCGCCGCGGCCTGGTGCCGCCGCCTGGCGGCGAGCCGCGGCTTCCACGACGCCGTGGTCGCTCTCATCCTGGCGAGCGCCGCCGTGCTCGCTCTGCTCTCCTTTCCGGAGCTCGCGGCGCGCTTCGCGACGCCGCTCGCGATCGCATCGGTCGCGATCCAGGCGCTGTTCGTGCTCGAGATCGCGATCCGCCTCGGCGCGCACGGGCGGCGCCCGCGCGCGTTCTTCCGCGACCCGTGGAACGTCTTCGACTTCCTGGTCGTCGCCCTCTCGCTGCTGCCCGCGTCGGGCCCGCTCGCCGCGCTCGCCCGCCTCGCGCGTGTCGCGCGCGTGGCGCGGCTGGTGTCCGCGCTCCCCGACCTGCGCCTGATCGTGGGCACGATGCTGCGCTCGATCCCGTCGATCGGGCACGTGCTGATGCTGCTCTCGCTGCTGCTGTTCGTCTACGGCGTGCTCGGCGTGAAGCTGTTCGGCGAGGCCGATCCGCAGCGCTGGCTCCACCTCGGCCGCGCCGCGGAGACGCTGTTTCAGGTGCTCACGCTCGAGGGCTGGGCGGAGGTGCTCGCGGAGGTGCGCCCCGGCCGGCCGTGGGCCTGGTTCTACTTCGCGAGCTTCATCTTCGTCGCCGTCTTCGTGGTGGTCAACCTGTTCGTCGCCGTGATGATCAACAACCTCGAGAAGGCGAAGCGCGACGAGGCGCGCCGGGAGCCCGGCGATGACCGCGAGCGGCTGCGCTGCGAGCTCGTCCGCCTGCGCGAGGGGCTCGAGCGGCTCGAAACCCTCGCTTCCGGCCCCGGCCGTTGAGCCTGCGCCCTCTTCACCCTATCGGAGGTCATCGGTGAACGTTCTCCGCTCGCTCGCGCTCGCACCGCGCACGCGCTCTCGCGCCGCGGCCCTGGTCCTGCTGGCTTCGGCCGCGGCGCCCGCCGTCGCTGGCTCCGATCTTCGTCTCGAGCTCGAGGGCGGCCCGGTCTGGCAGGTGCGCAACGACTTCGCCGTGCCCGGGGACTCCGGCACCGAGCTGCGTCTCGGCGACGCCCCCGCCGCGACCGCGGGCCGTCTGACGCTCGTCTGGGACTTCGGCGAGCGCTGGTCGCTGCGCGCCCTCGCCGCGCCGCTGGCGACCGACACGACGTTCGTCTCCCCGGACCCGGTCTCCTTCGCCGGCACCGAGTTCGCGGCCGGAGTACCCATCACCCAGCGCTTCGAGTTCGATTCGTACCGCCTCACTCTCTTCCGGCGCTTCGCGACCGCCGGCGCCTGGTCGCTGCGCGCCGGGTTCACCGCCAAGGTGCGCGATGCCAGCATCCGGCTGAGCGACGGCCACAGCGCGGCG
>JAFNAE010000315.1 GCA_017860005.1 Acidobacteriota bacterium
GCCGGCCTGGGCGGAGCGCTATCCGTCCGCCGCGATGACGCTCGCGCTCGGCGACTTCCGCTTCCGCCGCCTGACCGTCGAGAGCGGCCGCCTGATCGCCGGCTTCGCGCAGGCCGCCGGCGTCTCGCCGCGCGTGCTCGCCGAGGCCGCCGCGCTCGACGCCTGAGGCGCGCGGGCGCCTTCCCGTTCCCGCCCGGGTCCGCCGCTCCCGCGTGGGAGAATCCGGCCATGGCCGAGCCGCCCGTCCACGTCGTCGGCGCCGGGCTCGCGGGCAGCGAGTGCGCCTGGCAGCTCGCCGTGCGCGGCGTGCCGGTGGTCGTCCACGAGATGCGGCCCGAGGTGCCGACCGGCGCCCACAAGACCGGGCTCTGCGCCGAGCTGGTCTGCTCGAACTCGCTGCGCAGCGACGACCCCGAGCACGCCGCCGGCCTGCTCAAGCGCGAGATGGAGGCGTTCGACTCGCTGGTGATCGCCGCCGCGCGCGCCCACGCGGTGCCGGCCGGCAGCGCGCTCGCGGTCGACCGCGAGCGCTTCGCAGCGGAGGTCACCGCCCGCCTGCTCGCGTGCCCC
This sequence comes from Acidobacteriota bacterium, assembly GCA_017860005.1. Lineage (GTDB taxonomy): Bacteria > Acidobacteriota > Thermoanaerobaculia > Multivoradales > JAGPDF01 > JACTMI01. Next base: position 571 of record JAFNAE010000315.1, read on the forward strand.
GGCGTCGAGCTCGCACGCGGCGAGGTCACCGGGCTGCCCGCGGGCGACGTCGTGCTCGCCACCGGGCCGCTCACCTCGCCCGCCCTGTCGCGCCTGCTGGGCGAGATCCTGGGCGGCGAGTACCTCTACTTCTACGACGCCATCGCGCCGATCGTGGACGGCGAGACGCTCGACCCGGCGCCGCTCTTCTGGGCCTCGCGCTACGGCAAGGGCGGCGGCGACGACTACCTCAACGTGCCGCTCGACCGGCCCGGCTACGAGGCGTTCCACCGCCTGCTACTCGAGGCCGAGGTGCTGCCGCTGCACGACTTCGAGCGCGCGCTCTTCTTCGAGGGCTGCCTGCCGATCGAGGAGCTCGCGCGGCGCGGCACCGACACGCTGCGCTACGGCCCGATGAAGCCGGTCGGCCTGCACGGCGCCGACGGCAAGCGGCCGTGGGCGGTGCTGCAGCTCCGGCCCGAGACGCTCGAGCGGCGCCACTTCAACCTGGTCGGCTGCCAGTCGCGCATGAAGTGGCCGGACCAGGAGCGCGTCTTCCGCACCCTGCCCGGCTTCGCGCAGGCGGAGTTCGTGCGCCTCGGGCAGATCCACCGCAACACCTTCGTCAACGCGCCGACCGGCCTCGACGCGCGCTTCCGCGTGCGCAAGCTGCCGCGCCTGCGCCTGGCGGGCCAGATCACGGGCGTCGAGGGCTACCTCGAGTCGGCCCGCCGCTCGAGCCCGAGCCGCCCAAGAAGCAGCGCCGGGCCGCCCACGCCGCGCGCGCCGCCGCCGAGCTCGCGCGCTGGAGGACGCGTTGCGGGCTCTGATCGAGCGCTTCCTCGAGCACCTGGTGCTCGAGCGCGGCCTGGCCGAGAACACCGCGACGGCCTACCGCGCCGACCTCACGCGCTTCCTCGACTTCCTCGCGCGCGAGTTCCTCGACCGGCCCGCCGAGAGCCTCGTGCCCGCCGACGTGGACGCGCTCGCGGTGCGCTCCTTCCTCGCCGCGCTCGCCCGCGACGGCCTCGGCAAGCGCAGCCAGGGCCGCGCCCTCGCCGCCCTGCGCGCCTTCTTCCGCTGGGCCTGCCGGGTGGGCGAGGCGAGAGCCGATCCGGCCGCGCGGGTGAGGACCCCCAAGGCACCCCGGACCCTGCCGCGTCACCTGCGCCCGGGCGAGGTCGAGAATCTGCTCGAAGCGCCCGCGGGCGACGCGCCCGCGACGCGCCGGGACCGCGCGATCCTGGAGCTGCTCTACGCCACCGGCCTGCGCGTCGCCGAGCTGGTGTCGCTCGACTGGGACGACCTCGAGCTCGGCGAGCGCGTGCTGCGCGTCGTGGGCAAGGGCGGCAAGGAGCGCATGGTGCCGTTCGGGCGCCCGGCCCGCGAGGCGCTCCTCGCCTGGCGCGGGAGCTTCTCGGAGCTCGCCGGCCGGCCCTGGAGCGGCGACGAGCCGGTGTTCGTCAACGCCCGCGGCGGGCGGCTCACCGACCGCTCCGTGCGCCGCGTCCTGGACCGCTGGGTGGCGGCCACCGCCGCCGCGCGCGGCGTGCACCCGCACACGCTGCGCCACACCTTCGCCACCCACCTGCTCGAGCGCGGCGCCGACCTGCGCACGATCCAGGAGCTGCTCGGCCACGCCTCGCTCGCCACCACCCAGCGCTACACCCACGTCGACGTCGAGCGCCTGCTCGCCGTCTACCGCGAGTCCCATCCGCGCGCGCGCGGCACCGGGGAGGAGCGTTGAGCGTCGACGTCGCGCTCGTCACCTGCGCGAAGCTGCCCGAGCTCGATCCGGACGACCGGCCGCTCGCCGCGGCGCTCGCCGGGCGCGGCCTCGACGTGGCGATCGCGCGCTGGGACGATCCGGACTTCGACTGGGGTGCGGCGCGGCTCGTGCTGCTGCGCAGCCCGTGGGACTACTACCAGCGCTTCGAGGAGTTCATGGCCTGGGCCGAGCGCGTCGCCGCCGCGACCGCGCTCTGGAACCCCCTGCCCGCGCTGCGCTGGAACCTGCACAAGGGCTATCTGGCCGAGCTCGCCGCGCGCGGCGCGCCGGTGGTGCCGACGCGACTGCTGCGCCGGGGCGGGTCCTTCGAGCTGGCCCGGCTGCTCGCCGCCGAAGGCTGGGCGCGGGCGATCGTGAAGCCCGCCGTGTCCGCGGACTCCTGGGAGACGCTCGTCTGCGACGCCGCCGAGCCCGGCCCCGGGCAGGCGCATCTCGACCGCCTGCTGCCCGAGCGCGACCTCCTGGTCCAGCCCTTCCTGCCCGCCGTCGAGGCCACCGGCGAGCGCTGCCTGGTGTTCCTCGACGGCGACTACGCGCACGCCGTGCGCAAGAACGCGCTCACCCTGGGCGGGCGCTGGGCGGGCCTGCCCGAAGGGGTGCCGGTCGAGGCCGCGCCGGACGAGCTCGCCGCCGCGCGCGCGGTGCTCGAGGCCGCCGGCTTCGAGGGCCTGCTCTACGCGCGCGTCGATCTCGTCCGTGACGACGACGGCCACCCCCGCCTGCTCGAGCTCGAGCTCGCCGAGCCGACGCTCTTCCTCGCCGACCACCGAGCGGGCCTCGCCCGTCTGGTCGCGGGGCTCGAGCGCCGCCTGCGCGACGCGCCCGCGGCGCGCCGGGTTCGGGGGTAGTCTTGGCGCCAGCTTCCGGAGAGAGGTCCCGCGCATGAGCGAGCCGGACGGCCGGGGCGCCGCGGACCCCCCACCGCGCAGCCCGGGCGACGCCTACCGCGTCGCGTTCGAGAGCGGCCACGAAGCGATCTTCATCGCCCAGGACGGCGTGTTCAAGGCCGTCAATCCGGCCGCCACGACCCTCGTCGCATCGCCGGCCGAACAGGTCGTCGGTCGCTCGCTGCTCGATTTCATCCACCCCGA
>JAFNAE010000316.1 GCA_017860005.1 Acidobacteriota bacterium
GACGGCTTCGAGAGCGGCGGCCCCTCCCGCTGGTCGTCGGCGTCGCCGTAGACGCGTCTCCCGGTCTCTCCCCGAAGCCGAAACTCCGGGCGCGGCCGACTCGTAGACGGTCACGCCGGTGGAACGCGGGCTGCTATCGTCGTACGGCATTCGCGTTCGGCCTGCGTCCCGGAGGAATCATGCGTCTCTGCCCCGCCGCGGTTCTGCTTCCGGCCCTGCTCGCGACCCATCTCGCGGCGCCACCCGGACGCGCCGACCCGCTCCCGGCCGCGGCGGAGAAGGTCGTCGACTACGAGATCTCGGTCCGCCTCGAGCCGGAGACCCAGCTCCTCACCGGCAGCGAGCGCCTGACCTGGCGCAACCCGTCGAGCTGCGCGGCGACCGCTCGCGCAAGGACGGCTGGGGCTGGATCGACGTCACGTCGATGAAGCTGGCCGACGGCACCGACCTGCTGCCCACCTGGACCTTCGAGCAGCCCGACGACGACAACGCCGAGGACCGCACGGTCGGCCGCGTGGCACTGCCCGCGCCGGTGCCGCCGGGCGGCGAGGTCACCCTCGACATCGCCTTCACCGCCCGGCTGCCCAAGGTCTACGCGCGCACCGGCCATGCCGGCGATTTCTTCCTGGTCGGGCAGTGGTTCCCCAAGCTCGGCGTCTACGAGCCGGCGGGCATGCGCGGCCGCCTGGCCGGCGGCTGGAACTGCCACCAGTTCCACGCCCACTCCGAGTTCTACGCCGACTTCGGCCGCTTTCGCGTCGAGATCACCGTGCCCGAGCGCTTCGTGGTCGGCGCCACCGGGCGCCGGCTCGCCGCCACCCCGAACGGCGACGGCACGACCACCTACGTCCACGAGCAGGCCGACGTGCACGACTTCGCCTGGACCGCCGATCCGGCCTTCGTCGAGCTGGTCCGCACCTTCTCGGCCGTCGACGACGTGCCGGCCGGCGAGGTCGAGGCCTGGGCCGCGCGGCTCGGCCGCAGCCCCGACGAGCCGAGCGCCACTTCGCCGCCGCCAGGCTCGCGCTGCGCAGCTACGGCCTGCGCTACGGCCGCTATCCGTTCCCCATCCTCACCATCGTCGATCCGCCCACCGAGGCGTGGGGCGCGGGCGGCATGGAGTACCCGACCTTCATCACCGCCGGCACGAGCTGGCTCGTCCAGCACTGGCCGCTCGAAGGCGTCCGCCTGCCGGAGCTCGTCGTCGTCCACGAGTTCGGCCACAACTACTGGTACGGGATGGTGGGCAGCAACGAGTTCGAGGAGTCCTGGCTCGACGAGGGGTTCACCGAGTACTCGACCGCGGTGACCATGGCCGCGGAGTGGGGCGAGACCGCGACCGCCGACCTGCCCGGCCTGCGCGTCGGCGCCTTCACGCTCAACTACGCCGGCAACCACCTCGACCGGCGCTTCGACCGCATCCGCACGCCGGCCTGGAAGTTCTCCTCCTCCGGCCAGTACGGGTTCAACTCCTACGGCCGGACCGCCCTCGTCCTCGCCACGCTCGAGCGCATGCTGGGCGAGGAGACGATGGCGCGCGTGATGCGCACCTACCACGAGCGCTGGCGCTTCCGTCACCCGGGGAGCCGCGACTTCTACGCGGTCGCGAGCGAGGTCGCCGGGCGCGACCTCTCGTTCTACTTCGACCAGGTGGTCGAGGGCAGCGGTGTCTTCGACGCCGCCGTGACCGAGCTCACCAGCCGTCCCGAGCGCGCCCCGCGCGGCAGCTTCGTGCGCGACGGCGAGCGCGTCCAGGTGACCGAGACGGAGGCGGCGGAGGAGGACGAGGCGGCCGAGTCGGGCGGCGCGCGCGGCTACCGCAACCGGGTGATGCTCAAGCAGCTGGGCGAGGTGAGGCTGCCGGTCGAGGTCGAGCTCCGCTACGAGAACGACCGCACCGAGCGGCGCATCTGGGACGGCGCCGAGCGCTGGCTGCGCTGGGACGAAGTCGGGCCCGACCGGCTGCTCGAGGTGCGCATCGATCCCGAGCGCAGGCTCCCGCTCGACGCCAACCGCCTCAACGACTCGCGCCGGCTCGAGTCGGACCCGCGCGCCGCCGCGCTGTGGACGGCGCGCTTCCTGTTCGCGGTCCAGCAGGGTCTGGCCGCGCTCGGCCTCTAGGAGTCGAACCGTGTTCCTCGCCCACGCACTGAGAGGCTTCGAGCGCGCGGCGCGCGCGCCCCGTCTGGCGGCCGTGCTCTGGTCGCTCCACCTGCTCTTCGCCGTCGCGGCGGCCCTGCCGCTCGGCCTCTTCCTGTTCGGCGCGCTCGGGCACGCGCCCGAGGGCGACCGCCTGCTCGACGGCATGACGCTCGACCTGTTCGCGATCCTGGGCCGCGCGGCGGGCGGATTCGGAGCCCTGCTCGGGGCCGGACTCGCGACCGCCCTGCTGCTGGTCCTGCTCGGCAACGCGCTCGCCAGCGGCGGCGTGCTCGAGGCACTGACCAGCGCCGATCCGCGGCCCTTCCTGCACCGCTTCGGGCGGGGCGCCGGCCGCTTCTTCTGGCGCTTCCTGCGCATGGGGCTGGTCGCCCTGCCGAGCGCGGCGGTGGCGGCGGCGCTGCTGGGCGGACCGCTCTTCTACTGGCGCCGGCGCCTCGAGGAGAGCGGTCCGGAGACGACCCGCATCTTGCTCGGCCTCGCGGGCCTGGCGCTCGCCCTGCTCGGGATCGCCACGGTCACGATGGCGCTCGACCTCGCCCGCATCCGCGCCGTGCGCGAGGACCACCGGCGGCCGATCCGCCTCTTCTTCCGCTGCCTCGGCACCACGCTGCGCCACCCGGTGCGCCTGCTCGGGCTCTGGCTGGTCAACACGCTCGCCTTCTCGGCGCTGCTCGCGCTCTACGGGCTGCTCGCCTCGCTCGTGCCGGTGACGACCGGCGCCGGCATCGCCGCGCTCGTCGTCCTGCAACAGCTCGCGATGTTCGGCCGCGCCTTACTGCGCGTCGCGCTCTGGGCCGGCGAGCTGGGCGTCGCCGCCGACCTCGCCCGCCGCCATCGCTGGGGCGCCCCGCCGCCGTACGCGCCGCGGATCCAGGCCCCGCCGCCGGAGCCCGCGCCGGACCCGGCCCCGGCCGGCTGAGCCCGCGCCTCCGCCCGGGCGTCCGGCCCTCGAACACCTCGACCGGAGG
>JAFNAE010000156.1 GCA_017860005.1 Acidobacteriota bacterium
GGTAGTGCCGCGCGTCGCCGGGGAGCCGCTCCTCGAGCGGCACGGTCACGCGCGAGGCCGGCCTCCCGCCCAGGCCGCGCTCGTCGGAGAGGTGGACCTGGAGACCGCCGTCGACCGGCACGAGCAGGTCGAGGTCGCCGTCGCCGTCGAGATCGTGGGCCAGGCGCGGGCGCGGCAGGAAGGAGGTCGAGCCCGTGAACAACGTGCGGGCGGCGATGCGCGGCACCAGGGCGAGGACGCCGCCCGGTCCGGGCACGACCTCGGAGACGCCCTCGTCGGTCCAGGCCACGAGCGGCGCCGCCGGAGGTCCGGCCTCGACGGCGTGGACGGTCGCCGGCAGCTCGAGCCGCCGCGCCTGCGCCTCGAAGCCGCCCCCGGGCCGTCCCGCGTGGACGGCGAGCTCGCGCCGGTCGAGCAGCGCCGGGACCACGGTCAGGACCTCGGCCAGCGCGCCGCTCTCGTCGATCGAGAGCTGCTCCTCGATGCCGATCTCCCCCCAGCCGGTGCTCGCCGTGACCACCGCCAGGTCGCGCAGCCCGTCGCGGTCGAGGTCGATCGCGAGCGCCACCACCGGGACCCCTTCGAGCTCGAGCCGCGAGGGTGCGAGCGCGAGCGGCGCCGGCTCGGCGCCGGCCGCGGCGCACGCCCCGGTCAGGGCGAGGGCGGCGAGGAGGCGGGCGGCGGGTGGGGCGCGCATGGGGTTCCAGAGGATACGCTCGCCGGGACCGGATCTTTCCCGCGCCGCGGCCGTAGAAGGGGTAGGCCGGCGGCGAGCCCGTCCGGCCTCCATCCGCAACCACCAGGAGAGCCATGGCATGAAGCGAATCCCGATCCTCGCCGCGCTGCTGCTCGCCGGCGCGCTCGGCGCGGTGGCGCCGGCGCCGGCCGCCGACGCCCCCCTCATCTCGCGCGAGACGCTGTTCGGCAACCCCGAGCGGGCGTCCGTGACGATCAGCCCCGACGGCTCCAGGCTGGCCTGGCTGGCGCCCGAGAAGGGCGTGCTCAACGTCTGGGTCGCCCCGGTCGGCGACCTCGGCGCGGCCCGGGCCGTCACCCACGACGCCAGCCGCGGCATCCGCGCCTATTTCTGGGCCTTCGACAGTCGTCACGTGGTCTATCTCCAGGACCGCGCCGGCGACGAGAACTGGCGCGTCTACGCCGTCGATCTGGTCGCCGGGAGCGAGAAAGACCTGACCCCGTTCGACAAGGTCCAGGCGCGCATCGAGCAGGTCTCGCCGCGCCACCCCGGCGAGATCCTGATCTCGCTCAACGACCGCGACCCCCAGCTGCACGACGTCTATCGCGTGAACCTCGCCAGCGGGGAGCGCACGCTGGTGCAGAAGAACGAGGGCTTCGTCGGCTTCTCGATCGACGGCGACTATCGCGTCCGCCTCGCCACGCGCTTCACGCCCGACGGCGGTGCCGAGATCCTGAGAGCGACCGCCGAGGGCTTCCAGCCCTTCGCCACCGTGCCGCCGGCCGACTCCCTCACCACCCAGCCGATCGGCTTCGACAAGACGGGCGAGACCCTCTACCTGCTCGACAGCCGCGACCGGGACACTTCGGCGCTCACCCGCGTCGAGCTCGCCTCGGGCAGGAGCGAGACGGTGTTCGTGGATCCGAAGGCCGACGTCGCCAACGTGCTCGTGCATCCGACCGAGTTCACGCTCGAGGCGGTGTCGTCGAACTACCTGCGCGAGAAGTGGCAGGTCCTCGACCCCGCGCTGGCGCCCGACTTCGAGGCGCTCGCCAGGGCCGCGCCGGGCGATTTCCTGATCAACGCCCGCACCCTCGACGACACGGCCTGGGTGGTCGCCTACGTCCAGGACGACGGCCCGGTCGCCTACTATCTCTACCGGCGCCCGGCGCGCCAGGCGACCTTCCTGTTCACCAACCGCCCGGCGCTCGAAGGCCTGCCCCTGATGCCGATGCACGCGGAGGTCGTGCGCGCGCGCGACGGCCTGGAGCTGGTCTCCTACCTCACGCTGCCGGTCGGCTCCGACCCCGACGCCGACGGCCGCCCGGCGGGCCCGGCCCCGATGGTGCTGTTCGTCCACGGCGGACCGTGGGCGCGCGACGAGTGGGGCTACAACCCCTACCACCAGTGGCTCGCCAACCGCGGCTACGCCGTGCTCTCGGTCAACTTCCGGGCCTCGACCGGCTTCGGCAAGACGTTCCTCAACGCCGGCAACCGCGAGTGGGCGGCCAAGATGCACGACGACCTGCTCGACGCCGTCGACTGGGCGGTGGCGCAGAAGATCGCCGACCCGAAGCGGGTCGCCATCATGGGCGGCAGCTACGGCGGCTACGCCACGCTGGTCGGGCTCGCCTTCACCCCGGAGCGCTTCGCCGCCGGCGTCGACATCGTCGGGCCCTCCAGCCTGGTCACCCTGCTCGAGTCGATTCCGCCCTACTGGGCGCCGATCCTGTCGGTGTTCGAGCAGCGCATGGGCGAGATGAAGACCCCGGAGGGCAGGAAGTTCCTCGAATCCCGCTCGCCCCTGTTCCGGGCCGAGAAGATCCAGCGCCCGTTGCTGATCGGACAGGGCGCCAACGACCCGCGCGTCAACCAGGCCGAGTCCGACCAGATCGTGAAGGCCCTCAAGGCGAAGTCGATTCCGGTCACCTACGTCCTGTTCCCGGACGAGGGCCACGGCTTCGCGCGCCCCGAGAACCGCAAGGCGTTCAATGCGGTCGCCGAGGCCTTCCTGGCCGAGCACCTGGGCGGGCGCTTCGAGCCGGTGGGCGCCGACTTCACCGGCTCGACGATCGTCGTGCCCGAAGGCGCCGCCGACGTGCCGGGCCTCGCCGCGGCCCTGCCGTCTCCGGCCGCGAAGTAACCCGTCCGCTTCGCGCCGCCCGACCGCGCCGCCCCGGCCTCCGGGGCGGCGCGGACCGGTGCTAGGCTCCGATCAGGGCCCCGACCAGTCTGATCTGATGCGCTCGCGTCGAGTCATCCTCGTGCTGCTTGCGATCGCGCTCGGCGCGCTCGTTCTGCGTTGGTCTACCGCCGAGCGCCGCGCGGAGATCGGCGTCACGGCCGAGATGGCGGGCCGCTGGGTGACCACCGACGAGCGCTGGGCCGGCCGCTTCCTCGAGATCCGCCCCGGCGAGATCGTGTTCGGGCAGGGCCCGGAGGGCGAGGCGCGCTTCCGCATCGTCGGCGTGTTCGAGGTGGCCCCGGTCGGGGGCCTGCGCACCTTCGCCATCCGCTATCGCGAGCCCGACGACCTGGCCGCGCCCGAGACGGAGGTGCTGATCGGCCTCGCCCATCGCGAGCTCCGCTTCGTCTCCCAGCCCGCCGTGATGTGGGTGCCGGCCCGATGAGCCGCGCGAGCAGTCCCCGCCCCGCGCCGTCTCCGCCCGCGCGGCAACGGGGTCTGACCCTGATCGAGCTGCTCATCATCGTGGCGCTGATCGGCGTCGTCTCCGCGATCACCGTGCCGTTCTTCGTGAGCGCGATCGAGCGGATGCGGCTCCGGCGCGTCGCCGTCGACCTGCTCGCCATCGACGTCGAGCTGGCCGACTACCGCCGCATCTACGAGGAGCTGCCGGATTCGCTCGCGCAGCTCGGGACGGGGCCCCGCCTGGACCCGTGGGGCAGGCCGTACCGCTACCTGATCTTCAGGGGGCCGGGCTGGCGCGCCGAGGCGCGCAAGGACCGGTTCCTGGTGCCGATCAACTCCGAGTACGACCTGTACAGCGTCGGGCCCGACGGCGAGACGCGACCGCCGCTGCAGCACCGGCTGAGCCAGGACGACTTCATCCGCGCCAACGACGGGGCCTTCTACGGGCTCGGCCGGGACTTCTAGGAGCCAGGTCGTGCCGGTCCCGGGCCTGCAATCGACGCTCGCTCGACGGCTCCACGTCCTCGTCCTGCTGGTCGCGCCGATCCCGCTGGGGCTGATGGCCTGGACCGCGATCGGCCAGTACCAGAGACAGCTCACGGCCGAGACCGAGCACCGCCTGGCGGAGCGCGCGAAGGAGGCCGGGCTGGATGTCTTCGCACGCCTCGAGAGCCTGAAGTCGGACCTCGCCTTCGTCAGCGGTGGCGGGGGCGGGAGCCAGGAGGAGCCGCGCTCGCTGGCCGTCCCGGAGGCGCTGCGCACGAGGTTCCGGGCGCTCGCCGTCGCCGCGCCCGGCGCCGCCCCGGCCGGCGCCGAGGGACCGCTGCCGGACCTCGATCCCGTGCAGGTGAAGAGGATCCTGGAGCGCAGGGCGGTCCTGCTCACCGCGCCCGCGGCGGGCCGGCCGGCCGCCGTCTGGCTGATCGTGCCGTTGCCGACACGGCGTGCGACCGCGGTCTTCGCCGAGGTCCAGCCGGACTGGCTGTTCCGCGCCGCCGACACCGAGGCCGCGCCGGGCCATGCCGCGCTGCTGGTGGACGCCGAGAGCCGGACGCCGATCGCCTCCTCGCTCGGGCTGCCGCCCGAGCTGGCGGCGGACCTGTCGGCACGCGACCTGCGCGGCAGCGGCGGGTTCCTCTGGCGCACCGCGGGCGGGGAGGTCCACCGCGCGCGCTACTGGACCGCGCCGCTCGGCTTCGAGTACGGCTACCCGGGCCTTTCGACCGTGGTCAGCGAGATGGACGTCCTGACCCCGGCGGTCGGGGCGCTCCGGAACCGGCTCCTGCTGGTGGCGCTCGCCGCACTGCTGGTGGCGTGGCTGGTCGGGCTGGTGCGGCTGCGCACCGACCTGGCGCCGCTCACGGCCCTGCGCGACGGCACCCGCCGCCTGGCCGAAGGGGACTTCGCGGCGCGCGTCGAGATCGCCCGGCCCGCCGACCTCGCCGACCTGGGCGACGCATTCAACGGCATGGCGCGCAGGATCGAGCGCCAGTTCAACCTCCTCGACGCCGCGCGCTCCGTGGCCGTCGCGGCGCTCGCCCCGACGCCCCGCGACGAGGAGGTCGCGCGCACCTTCGTCGAGCGCACGGCGGGGCTGGTGGGCGACGCGGAGGTGGTCGTCGTCCTGCACGAGCGGCCCGGTCCGGCCCTGGTCTTCCGGGGCGCCTCCCGGGGCGGCCCGGTCGAGCGCTTCGAGGCGGAGCGCGCGGCGCCCCTGGGCCTGCCGGCGAGCGGCTCCGAAGGGGCGTGGGTGGACCTCGACCAGACCGTCCCCTTCCTGCGCCCCGGCCACTCGGGCCGGCATTCGCGCTGGCGGCAGCTGCGCCACGGCGGGCGCTGGCTGGCTTCGGTCGGGATCGTCGATCCGGGCGCGGCCGAGGTCCCCGAGGCCAGCGCCGCCCTGGTCGACGAGCTCGGCGACCAGCTGGCCATCGCGCTCTTCCGCGTGCGCCTCATGGAAGACCTCGAGCGCGCCAACTGGGGCGCGCTCAACGCGCTCGCGCGCGCGGTCGACGCGAAGTCGTCGTGGACGCTCGGACACTCGAGCCGGGTGGCCGAGATCGCCGCGGCGCTGGCGCTCCAGGTGGGCTGGTCCGAGGAGGAGATCCGGGTGGTGCGGCGAGGCTGCCTGCTGCACGACGTGGGCAAGATCGGCGTGCCGGGCAAGGTGCTCGACAAGCCGACCCGCCTCGACCCGGCGGAGATCGCCATGCTGCGCACCCACGTCGAGAAGGGCGTGCGCATCATCGAGCCGGTGGAGGGTCTGGCGGAGGTGCTGCCCATCATCGCCCAGCACCACGAGCGGCTCGACGGCTCCGGGTACCCGAAGGGCCTGCACGGATCCGAGATCCACCCCCAGGCGCTGCTGGTCGCGATCGCCGACGTCTTCGAGGCGCTGACCGCGCCCCGGCCCTACCGCGAGGCGCTCTCCGGCGCCGCGGCCGAGGAGTACCTGACCTACAACACGGGCACGCTGTTCGCGCCCCAGTACGTGGACGCGCTCCACGTCGTGCGCCGCAAGGGCCTGATCAACGCCCTGCTCGACCCCACGGCGCTGCCGGCCTGAGCCTCGCCGCCGCGCGGCGGACCGGCGCCGGGATGGTGCTAGATTCCGCCCTCCGAACCACGACCGAGGAGGAAGTCATGAGAGTCCGTCGCTCCACGATCGCCGTCGCGCTGGCCGCCGTCTCCGCCGCCCTGCTCGTCCCGGCCCTCGCCCAGGACCTCCATCCGTCGCGCCGCAAGAGCCCGTTGGGCATGGCGCGCATCACGCTCGGCGACGCCTACGTGCGGGTGGTCTACGGCCGCCCGTACAAGCGCGATCGCGACAACATCTTCGGCACCAAGGAGAGCGGCGCCGTGGTGCCCTACGGCGAGGTCTGGCGCACGGGCGCCAACGAGGCGACCGAGATCACGGTCACCCGCGACGTGCGGGTGGCGGGCTCGAAGCTGCCGGCCGGCACCTACTCGCTGTTCACCACCCCGGGCGCCGAGAGCTGGAAGGTGCACTTCAACTCCGCGCTCGGCCTCGACGGCGTCGGCCACTTCGACCCGGTGGCCCAGAAGTTCACGCCCGCCGACCTGCC
>JAFNAE010000053.1 GCA_017860005.1 Acidobacteriota bacterium
CCGGTCGCAGTCGAGGAACAGGCGCAGGGTCCAGCCCTCGCGCTGCAGCTTCCAGAGCGTGCGCTGCACGTCGGGCGACTCGGCGAGGGCGTCGAGCAGCGCGCGCTCGACGTCCGCGAGCAGCGAGCGCTTCTTGGAGTTCATGCGACTGCGCGCGTTCACGGTGTTCCTCATCGGCTCCTGCTCGGGGATTATCGGGTCGTCACGAAAGGCGTGTCAAACCGCGACCTGCGATAGGGTCACCGATCGCGTGGAAACCGCCGCCTCGGACTCCCCCGGGCTTCGATTGGAGGCGTGGCTCGCGCGCGCGGGCCGAGCCGGGTGGACGCTCGAGCCGCTCGCGGGGGACCTCTCCTCGCGCAGCTACTTCAGGGTGCGCTCTCCCGAGGGCGAGACGCGCGTGGTGGCCTGCTACCCCGAGGAGTTGCGCGACGCCCAGCGCCGGTTCGTGCTCGCCGCCGGCCTGCTCGCTCGCGCATCGGTGCGCGTGCCGGTCATCGAGCTCGACGATCACGCGGCGGGCTTCTCGCTGCTCGAGGATCTGGGGGAGCGGACGCTCTACGAGCACGCGGAGCTCGAGGCGGAGGCGCGCGCGCGCTATCTCGTGGCGGCGCTCGACAGCGCGCGACGGATCGCGGCGCTCACCCGGGAGGAGGTCGTGGCGCTCGGCTCGCCGCCCCTCGACCGGTCGCTGCTGGTGCGCGAGCTCGAGAACACGGTCCGCTTCTTCCTGGCGCCGCGCCGTCTCGCGCCGCGGGGATTCGTCGCCGCGCTCGAGGAGCTCTGTCGGCGCCTCGCCGAGGATCCGCCGGTGCCCTGCCATCGGGATTTCATGGTGCGCAACCTGATGCCGCTCGGTCCCGCCGCCGTGGCGGTCCTCGACTTCCAGGACCTTCGCCTGGGTCCGCCCGCCTACGATCTCGCCTCGCTGCTCAACGACAGCTGGTTCGCCTCGAGCGAGCTCGAGCGGGAGCTGCTGGACCGGTACCTGCCCGCCGGCGTCGCTCCGGACCAGTATCGGAGGGCGGTCGTGCAGCGCGCGCTCAAGGCCGTGGGGACGTTCACGTCCTTCGCCGCGCGCGGCGACCGGCGTCGACTCGCGCTGGTGGGCCCTACCCTCGAGCGCGCGCGGCGGCACCTGGCGGAGCTGCCGGAGACGCGGGCGTGGTCGCGCGAGCTCGCCTCCGGACTCGCCGACGCGGCGGCCAGCCCGGAAACGATCTGCTAGACTGAACTCGGCGTCGACGAACGGGATGGCAGGCCGTCTTCCCGCCGTTCGCCCTGGAGGATCTCGCCATGGGCCGCATCGGACTTCCCGAACTCCTCGTCCTCCTGCTCATCCTGGTCGTGCTCTTCGGCGCGTCGAAGATCCCGCAGCTCGGCCGCGGGTTGGGCGAAGGGATCCGCAACTTCAAGAAGGGGCTGCGCGGCCACGACGGGGACGGTCCCGCCGAGGGCCCGAACGGCACTCAGGAACCGCGCTGAACCTGCTCCCGCGCGCGGCTCCGGTCGGCCGCCGCCACCTGCTGCTCGAGGCTCACCCGGTGCTCGCGATAGCGGTCGAGCACGCGCTCGACATAGAGCTGCGTCGAGGTGTAGGGCGGCACGCCGCCCCAGCGCTCGACCGCGGTCGGGCCGGCATGGTAGGCCGCCAGGGCGAGCTCCAGGTTGCCGCCGAAACGGCGCTCGAGGCCGGCGAGATAGCGCGCCCCGAGGTTCAGGTTGGTGGCGGGATCGAGCGGGCTCTCGACGCCGTCGAGATGGAACGGCATCAGCTGCATGAGGCCGAGCGCGCCGCGCGGTGACACGGCGTCGGGCCGGAAGCCGGACTCCGCCTCGACCACGGAAGCGATGAGCAGGCCGTCGACCCGGTAGGCGCGGGCGGCGGCACCGATCTGACTGCCGAACGGCAGGTTCCGGAGGTAGCGGTCGGCGGCGCTCCGGAACGCCTCGTCCTGCCGTGGCGCCGGGTGGGCGCGGGGCAGTGAGGCCGTGACCGGGCCGGCCGGCGCCTCAGCCGGCCAACGGAGCTCGGGAAACTGTCGCCCGAGCTCGAGCGGGAAGACCCGGGTGGACACCGGGTCCGACTTCGAGGAGCTGGGTCCACCGAAGCCGAGGGCCAGGAAGACCACGGCCGCGGTGGCGGGGATGCGCAGGGACAGACGTCTCGCAGAAGCGGGGGTCATGACAACTCCTTTGGGGAGGCGGGCCCCGACCCTCGCGTGGAGGGGGCCCGATCGGCGCGCGCCCGGAGAGCGCTTGCCGGCGTCCTTGGAACTGCCTTCGTTTCCTAGGTTTGCGTCGTCCTACACCTTGGGGAGGATGCGTCGCACCGGAGGGCGGCCACCCATCGAGCGGGTCCGTCCTTCCGAGGTGGAGATCCCCAGATGGGACACCTTGTTCCGCAGCGTATTGCGATGAACGCCGAGGCTGCGGGCCGAGCGGCAGAAGTTCCAATCGTTGGACCGCAGGGAAGCGACGATGAACTGGCGCTCGAACTCCTGGCGAGCCTGCTCCAGGGTCACCCCCTGGAGCACGAGCTCGTCGACGATCTGGGAAAGGCGCCCGTTCAGGTTCTGTTTCGTTCCCAAGGTCCGGCCTCGAAGGGCGCATTCTAGCGGATTCGGCGCACCCTTTACAAGTCCATTGTAATCAGTGTCTTACTTCCGCTCGAGGCGGTCCCCGACGTAGACCGGGTAGCGGGACTCCAGGATCTTGGCGACCGCCGAGCGCGGTTTGGCGGAGAGCACGGCGAGCTCGCCGATGACCACCGCCGGCCCACCGCTCCGGTTCAGGCGGTAGATGGTGTAGAGGTCGCCCGGCTGGACGTCGTCCTGCGCGCCGCGATCCAGGAAGACCACGTGGTCCTGACCCAGGGAAACCAGCTCCTGGGGTGAGGTCAGGATGACCGGCGCCGCCGAGAGATCGGCCTGGGTGGGGTCGTTGACCGGACGCAGCGGGGTCCGGCGCGCGAGCGGCACCGGCTCCGGCTCGAACACGCGCAGCCGCGCGCCGACGCGCATGCCGTCGCAGCTCTGCAGGATCTCGGCGATGGCGCTGGTGTCCTGGACGGAGAGGACCCGGACGCGGCCGGTCGTGGCGTAGAGACGCCCGAAGACCTCGCGGTTCACCGGGTGGCGGACCTGCCGGCCCGCCTCGACCGCCTCGAGCACCATGCCCGGCGCGAGGCCGGCGGCGCGGCCGCCGTCGAGGTAGACGATGTCCCCGGAGATCAGCTTGTACTTGACCGTGATGCCGGCGCCGAACATGCCCACTTGGGTGTTGGAGCCGAAGTTGCCCTTCTCCGGCACGAGCGCGTCGTACTCGGAGCCGACGATCGACCAGCCCGTGGTCTCCTCGAGCTCGCCGACGTAGCCGCTGCAGTAGATGTCGCTCTCCGAGCCGAGCGGCACCGGGACGTTCTTCTTGCCGCCCGGCGGCGCCGTGCCCAGCGCCTCGTCGCCCTCGCCCTCGCCGGCTCCCTCGCCCTCGACCGCGGCGGTGGTGGCGCCGGCCTCGCCCGCACCGGCGACTTCGATGCCGATCACCAGGGGGTCACCCGGGTAGATCCAGTGCGCGTCCAGGACGTACTGGTTCTTCTCCCAGATCTGGGGCCAGAGATAGGGGTTGCCGAGATTCTTTCCGGCCAGGTCCCAGAGGGTGTCGCCGGGCACGACGGTGTGGATCTTGGCGCCCTCCGGGAAGGTGGTCGGAGGATCCCAAGCGGTCCAGTGGTCGCCGACGAGCTTGAGGTGAGTCGGCGGCTGGTCCGCGGCGACGAGCGCCGTGGCGACGAACACCACGGCGAGAGACGCGGTCAAGCGAGAACGGATCGCCATAACGGGACCTCCGAAGGCCTTTCGGCTCGTGCGCACGTCGATCGCGAGCGTTGCCGCAAGGGTACTCGCCAAGGTGCACAGTGTCAAGGGCACCTTCCACCGGAAGCGCTGCAACTGCTGGAGGTTAGGAGCCGGGGCCCAGCGCGTCCCGGGCCCGCTCACCGGCGGCGGTGTCGGGGAAGCGCCGCACCAGCTCCCGCCAGACCTCCTCGGCGGTCGCCCGGTCGCCCTGCCGGGCGAGGCAGTGGCCGATCTTGAAGAGCGCGTCGGGGGTCTTGTTGCCCTCCGGGTAGGACTCGACCGCGGTGCGGTAGGCGGTGAGCGCGCCCGCGACGTCCTCGCGCACCAGGCGCGACTCGCCGATCCAGAACCAGGCGTTGTCCGCGAGCTCGGACGTCGGGCGAGCGGTGGCGTACGCGGTGAGCGCGGCCTCGGCCTCGGCGGGGTGGCCGTCGCGCAGCAGCCGGAGCGCGCGCTCGTAGTCCTCGTCGCTCGCGCCGGCGGGCTGCGCCGCGGGCGGAGCGGCGGGTGGAGCGGCGGGCTGCGTGCTCGAGGTCGCCTCCTCGAGCTCGCTCTCCTCGATGCCCGGGTCGGGCGACGGATCCGGCGCCACCGCGAGCCCCGCCGCAGTCGGGGTGGCCGGAGCGGGCGCGGACACCCGGGTCTCGGCGCCCTCGGGCGCGGCCTCGGGCGCGGCGGCCGCCGCACCGAGCGCGGATGCGCTGCCCGTCGCTTCGAGCTCGGCGAGGCGCCGCCGCAGGCGCTCGAGCTCGAGGCGCGAGCGCACCGATTCCTTCTCGAGCTCGAGCAACCGGCGCTCGAGCTCGGCCTGGCGTGCGCGCGTCTGCCCGGTATCGAACAGCGGCTCCGTGCTGGCGCAGCCGAGCGCGAGCAGGGCGAGCGGGGCGAGCCGCCCGAGACGAGACCAGGAGGGTCGGGTCATCGGTTCTCCTCGGGGATCTTCTCCAGCCAGCGACTCTGCGGGAACTCGCCGCGCAGCTTCGTGAAGGCGGCCTGCGCGTCGTCGGCCTTCTTGGCCTTGTTGTAGGACATGCCGAGCGCCCACAAGGCCTTGTCGCGCTCGCCGAAGTCCGGGTAGCGCTCGAGCAGTGTCGAGAGCCGGGCGATCGCCGCGCCCGGCAGCCCATAGCGCAGGTAGAAGTACCCCACCACGTATTCGTGCTCGGCGAGGCGGTCGCGCACCACGGTGATCTCGGTCCGGGCCGCCTCGGCGTGGGGGCTGGTCGGGTAGAGGCGGAGCAGGTCCTCGAAGGCCTGGAGCGCTCTCGCCGTCGAGGCCTGGTCGCGATCCGCGCGCTCGATGCGGCGCGCGAGCGAGCGCGCGATCTGGAACTGCACGTAGTCCCCGCGCTCACTGGTCGGGAAGCGGTTCTGGAAATCGCGGTACTTGGCCTCGGCCTGGATGAGATCGGTCTCGGCGCCCTCGAGGAAGAGCGTGTCGGCGACCAGCAGGAGCGCCTCCCGGCCGGCCGCGGAGTTGGGCTCGACCTCGAAGGCGTGCGAGAAGTAGGGGCGTGCGGCCGCGTACTTCTCGCGCTCGAAGAGCTTCTTGCCTTCGGCGAGCGACTCCGCGGCGGACAGGCGCAGGATCGGATCGTCCTTGCCGCCGGACCGGCAGCCGACGAGCACGACCAGCAGCGCCAGGGCCGCGAGGCAGCTCGCTTCGCGCAGACGGATCATCGCGAACCCTCCAGAGCGGCGCGCCGGAGAGCGCCGATCGCGGCCACCGGGTCGGCCGCGCCGTAGACCGACGAGCCGGCGACCAGGGTCTTGACCCCGGAGCGCACGGCGGCGGCGGCGTTGCCGAGCCCGACGCCGCCGTCGAGCTCGAGCGTGACCGGCAGGGCGCGCGTGGCGATCTCGGCCGACAGGCGGCGCGCCTTGTCGAGCGTCCGGGGCAGGAAGGCCTGACCCGCGAAGCCGGGGTTGACCGACATCAGCAGCACGAAGTCGCAGGCGTGCAAGACGTCGACCAGGTTCTCGACCGGAGTCGCCGGGTTGACCGCCACTCCCGCGCGCGCGCCACCGGCCCGGATCGCGCCGAGCAGCCGGTCGAGATGGGTCGCCGCCTCCCAGTGCACCGCGAGGCGGGCCGCGCCTGCGGCCAGGTAGGCGTCGAGCAGGCGCTCGGGCGCCTCGACCATCAGGTGCACGTCGAGCGGCAGGCGGGTCCGTCGCGCCAGCGCTGCGACCACCGGTGGCCCGATCGTCAGGTTGGGCACGAAGTGGCCGTCCATGACATCGACGTGGACGAGGTCGGCGCCGCCGCGCTCGGCGATGTCGAGCGCGCCGGCGAGGTCGGCGAGGTCGGCGGCGAGGACGGACGGGGCGATCTCGATCAAGGCGCGACCTCCGGGGCCGAAGCCACGACCAGGACGATCGAGTCGCTGCGCCGGAGCGGGTGGCCGGGCAGCGGTTGCTGACGCAGGACGGTGCCTTCGGCGACCCCCTCGTAGGGCTCGAAGGAGACGTTGCCGAAGTGGAATCCGCCGGCCTCGAAGGCGCGACGGACCGGATCGTAGCGGCGATAGACGAGATCGGGCATCACGTAGGTGGCTCCCGCGCTGTCGAGGGCGACCAGCAGGTCGACGCGCGTGCCCGCTGGCACGGCCAGGCCGGCGGGCGGATCCTGGGCGACCACCGCGCCCGGGGTGCCGAGCGCGGAGAGCACCGCGTACGAGGTGCCCGCCTCGAGTCCTTCGCCGCGCAGCACGAGCTGGGCGGCCGGCGTCGCCTTGCCCGCGAGCTCGGGCACCGTCACGCGCCGGGTGCCGAGGGAGACGACTCCCTCGATCGCCGCGCCGCGCTTGACGAAGCTGCCGGCCCGCGGCCGTGTCTCGACGACCTTTCCGGCCGGCACGCTCTCGCTCCAGCGTCCGGTCTCGGCGCGCCGGAAGGCGAGGCCGAGGTCGGCGAGCAGGCGCACGGCGTCCTCCTCCGCGAGTCCCGCCAACTCGGGCACCGTGGTCACGCCGCGCCGGACCCACTGGTTGAACGCGACGTAGCCGGAGAGCCCGAAGACGACGAGGACGAGGAGCGCATAGGCGGAGAAGCCCGCCGCGCGCAGGAGCCACCGCAGCACGACGGCCGAGTCTAGCAAAGCGTCTCCGGTAGGCTCGGCCCGTCATGAGCCCGCCGCTCGGTGCCCACGTTTCGGTGGCTGGAGGGCTCGCGCGGGCGTTCGAGCGCGGGCGGGCGATCGGCTGCGACGCCCTGCAGCTGTTCGTCAAGAGCCCCAGCCAATGGCGGGGCAGGCCGCTGGGCGCTGAGGAGACGGGGGCGTTCCGGACCGAGTGGGCGGCGTCCGGCCGGCCGCCCCTGCTCGCCCATGCGGCCTACCTGATCAACCTCGCGGCGACCGATGCCGAGATCCTCGGGCGCTCGCGCGCCGCCCTGGCGGACGAGGCCGGGCGCTGCGCCGAGCTCGGGGTGCCCGCCCTGGTCGTCCACCCGGGGGCCCACCTCGGCGCCGGCGAGGCGGCCGGTCTGGCGGCGGTCGCCGCCTCGCTGGACGCGGTCGCCGGCGAGCTCGCGCACTGCCCGACCCGCATCCTGCTCGAGCTCACCGCGGGCCAGGGCAGCGTGCTGGGCTCCCGCCTGGAGCAGCTCGCCGAGATCCGCGCGCGCGCGGCGTGCCGCGACCGGCTCGCGATCTGCCTGGACACCTGTCACGCCTTCGCGGCCGGCTACGAGGTGGGCACCGCAGCGGGCGTCGAGGAGTTCCTGGCCGAGGTCGAGCGCACGGTGGGGCTGGGGCTGGTCGAGGGCCTTCACCTCAACGATTCGGCCGGCGAGCGCGGCTCGCGGCGCGATCGCCATGCCTCGATCGGTGCCGGACGGATCGGTCTCGCCGGCTTTCGCCGCCTGCTCGCCGAACCGCGGCTCGCCTCGGTGCCGATGGTGGTCGAAACGCCGCTCGGCGACGACGAGCTCGGCCACGCGCGCGACCTCGAACGCCTGCGCGGGCTCCTCTAGTCGGGCAGGAAGAGCTTCGAGACCTGTTTGGAGAGGTCGAACCAGAGCACCGTGGCCATGAGCAGGACGATGAGCGCGAGACCGACCTGCGCGATGCGCATCTTGACCGTTTCCGACAGGTCCCGGCGCAGGACGCTCTCGACCAGCAGGATGGTGATCTGCCCGCCGTCCAGGACCGGGATCGGGAACAGGTTGAGCAGCCCGATCGAGATCGAGATCACGCCCATCAGGTAGAGCAGGTCCTTGACCCCGGAGCGCGCGGCGGCCCCGGACTGGGCGGCGATCTCGATCGGTCCGGCGAGCGCGCTCTTGGCGGCCACCTCACGCTTGAAGATCTTGCCGATCACCTCGAGGCTCTGGCGCACCAGCGTCCAGTTGAAGCGCACGCTCTCGGCGAGGGCGCGCAGGGGCGGGAAACGCTGCTCGACGGTGAGCCGGACGCCGATGCGCCCCTTGCCACCCTGGTCGGCGGGCACCACCGGGAGCTCGAGCCGGCGGCCCGCGCGCATCACTTCGAGCAGGACGGTCTGCCCGGCCCGCGGCTCGAGGTACTCGACCAGGTCGAGGGGGCTGCCCAGCGGGCGCCCGTCCACGGCCCGGATCTCGTCGCCCCGGGCGAGCCCGGCGGCGGCGGCCGGCGAGTCGGGGCTGAGCGCGCCGACCCGCGGCAGGATCTTGGGGAAGGCGCCGATGTCGCCGAACTCGAAGTCCGGAGGCTTGACCGGCGTCACCGTCAGCTCGAGCCGGTCGCCGGCGCGCTCGACCGCGAAGCGGAGCGGCTTGCCGATCGAGGTCATGACCGCGAACGCGACGTCGTGCCAGCGCTCGACGGTGCGCCCCTCGATGGCGACGATCTCGTCGCCCGGCAGGAGTCCCGCCCTGGCGCCCGGCGAGTCGGGCTCGACGGTGCCCACCACCGACGGGATGCTCTGCAGCGCCGGCACCTCGATGCCGACCGTGAACAGGACCGCGATCAGGACGATCGAGAGCGCGGCGTTCATCGCCGGGCCCGCGAGGTAGACCAGGATGCGCTGCCAGCGCGGCCGGTTGCCGAAGTCGCGCGGGTCGTCGGAGGCCGTGCTGTCGTCCTCGCCGGAGAGCTTGACGTAGCCGCCCAGCGGCAGCGCCGCCAGCTTGTACTCGGTCTCGCCGCGCTGGAATCCCCAGATGCGCTTGCCGAAGCCGAGCGAGAAGGCGAGCACGCGCATGCCGAACGCCTTCGCGACGGTGAAGTGTCCGAGCTCGTGGACGAAGATGATGACGCCGATCGCGAAGATGAAAGCGAGTGCGCTGGTCAGGAAGTCGAGCATGGCCTCTCCGGCGGGCAAGGCTATCGCGAGAGCGACCGCGCGGCGAGGTGTTGCTCGGCCGCACGGCGCGCCCAGGCGTCCCAGCCGAGGGCCTCCTCGAGGCTGCCGACCGGGTGGGGGTCGTGGCGCTCGAGCACGGCGCGGATGGTGTCGACGATGGCGGGAAACGGCAGCCGCTCGTCGAGGAAGGCGCGCACCGCGACCTCGTTGGCGCCGTTGAACACCGCCGGCGCGCTCTCGCCGGAGGCGAGCGCCGCGCGCGCGAGCGCGACCGAGGGGAACTTGGCCTCGTCCAGGGGCAGGAACTCGAGCGCCCCGAACTCGGCGAGCGCGAGGCGCGGGAACTCGTTCTCCCAGCGCTCCGGCCAGGCCAGGGCGTACTGGATCGGGAAGATCATGTCGTTGACCGAGAGCTGCGCGATCCAGCTGCCGTCGACCCATTCGACGAACGAATGCACCAGGGACTGCGGATGGACGAGCACGTCCACGCGCTCGCCCGCGATCCCGAACAGCCAGCGCGCCTCGATCAGCTCGAGCCCCTTGTTGACCAGGGTGGCCGAGTCGATGGTGATCTTGGCGCCCATCGACCAGGTCGGGTGGCGCAGCGCCTCGTCCTTGCGGATGGCGGCGAAGGTCGCCGGGTCGCGGTGCAGGAAGGGGCCGCCCGAGGCGGTCAGCACCAGGCGCCGCACCTCCTCCGGGCGCCCCGCGCGCAGCGCCTGGTGGAGCGCCACGTGCTCGCTGTCGATGGGCACGATGGCGGCGCCGGTCGAGGCGGCGAGCTCGGTGAGCAGGCGGCCGGCGACGACCAGCGATTCCTTGTTGGCGAGCGCCACGTCCTTGCCGGCGGCGAGCGCGGCGTGCACGGGCGGCAGTCCGGCGGCGCCGACCACCGCAGCCACGACGCGGTCCACGCCGGGGTGGATGGCGGCGAGGCGCAGCGCGTCGGGCCCGGAGACGAGCTCGGCACCGGCGGGCAGCGCGCGCCCGAGAGCGCGCGCGGCGGCCTCGTCGACCACCGCCACCAGGCGCGGACGGAATTCGGCCACGATCGCCGCCAGCTCCTCGAGTCGCGAGCCCAGGGCTCCGACCGCCACCAGCTCGAAGCGCTCCGGATGGTGGCGAAGGACTTCGAGGCAGCTCCTGCCGATCGACCCGGTGGCGCCGAGCAGGGCCAGGCGCTGCCTCAAGGAGCGACCTCCCAGCCGAACGCCCAGAGCAGCAGCAGCATCGCGGGCGCGGCGAAGAGCATCGCGTCCATGCGGTCGTAGAGCCCGCCGTGGCCGGGCAGCAGGTCACCGGAGTCCTTGACGTGGGCGCCGCGCTTGATCATCGACTCGACCAGGTCCCCGAGCTGGCTCGCGACCGTGGTCAGGGCGCCGATGACGACCAGGTCTCCGGGAACAGCGCCCAGGCGCCAGTATCCCCAGATCACGGTCGAGGCCATCGAGGCCGCGGCGCCGGCGAGGGCCCCTTCCCAGGACTTCTTGGGCGAGACCACCGGCGCCAGGCGGTGACGGCCCCAGGTGATGCCGACGTAGTAGGCGGCGGTGTCGCCGAGCCAGACGATGGCGAGCAGCAGGAAGAGGACCCACGGATCGTGCTGCTGGAGCCGGTAGAGCGCGGCGATCGGCACCGCGAAGTAGGGCAGCGCGAAGGCGAGGGCGCCGACGCCGGCGAGAGACTGCTCGACCGGGGTCCGGGTCAGCAGCACCAGGGTTCCGACCCCGATCGCCGCCAGGGCGCCGAAGGCGAGGGCGTGGAAGCCGTCGACGGCGTGGCCCGGAGCGAGCCCCCAAGCGAGGCCGGCGGCCGCCGCGGGCACCAGCGCCGGCAGGGCCCACCACGGGGCCCGGGGCGCGGCCGGGCGCGCCAGGCGCGAGAACTCCCACGCGGCGCCGCTCATCAGCGTCGCGCAGAGCAGGAAGAACGCCCAGCCGGGCAGGCGGAAGATGGCGAGCAGCGCGAGGGGAACGAGGACGGCTGCGGTCAGGAGCCTCTTCACCCGACCGGCTCCGGCTGAGTCAGGCCCCGGCCGCGTCGGGGCGGGCGGGCGGCGACAGGTCGACCGCCTCGACGCCCCCGAAACGGCGCTCGCGGGACTGGAACTCGAGGATCGCCTCGAAGAGATGACGACGGCGGAAGTCCGGCCACAGCACGGGCGTCACCCAGATCTCGGCGTAGGCGATCTGCCAGAGCAGGAAGTTCGACACCCGCATCTCGCCCGAGGTGCGGATGAGCAGGTCCGGATCGGGCTGGCCCGAGGTGTAGAGCGAGGCGGAGAGGGTGGCCTCGTCGATGTCCACCGGGCGTCCCGCCGCCCAGTCGGCCACGATGCGGCGGCAGGCGTCCACGATCTCGCAGCGGCCCGAGTAATTGAGCGCGATGTTGAAGCGCATGCCGCCGCAGCCGGCGGTCGCCGTCGCGGCGCGCTCGAGCGCCGCGACCACCGACGGGTCGAGCTCGCGCCAGCGCCCGATCGGCTCGAAACGGATGTCGTTGCGCACCAGCGTGTCGAGCTCCCGCCGCACGTACTCGCGCAGCAGGTTCATCAGCGTCCAGACCTCGGCGCGCGGGCGCTTCCAGTTCTCGACCGAGAAGGCGTACAGCGTCAGGTGGCGCAGTCCGAGGCGAGCCGCCGCTTCGACCAGATCGCGCACGGCGTCGACTCCGGCGCGGTGCCCCTCGACGCGCGGCAGCTTGCGCTGCTGCGCCCAGCGCCCGTTGCCGTCCATGATGACGGCGACGTGGACGGGCAGGCGGCCGGGGTCGATGCGCGCCAGCAGCTCGGCTTCGGGGGTGCCGGGCTCGGCGAGCGAGCCGGGGTCGGACATGACGCCTCAGTCTACCGCAGCGTCCGCGGCGCTCCCGGCCACGCGCGGTCCGGCACCGTAGTCCACGCGCTCGAGCGAGAGCCCGCACGCGAGCGCGGTCGGACCCGCCTGCGCCCCGGGCGCGGCGACGAGCAGGGCGGCCAGGTCTGCCGGCGGGCGCCGGCCCGCGCCGATCTCCAGCAGCGTCCCGACCAGGCGCCGCACCATGCCGCGCAGGAAGCCCTCGCCGACGATGCGGAAGTCGAGCTCGGTCCCGGACTCCTCCCACCAGGCGGCGAAGATCCGCCGCGTGGTCGGGCCGGGCGCGCCGCCGCTGACCGCGAAGGCGGCGAAGTCGTGGCGCCCGGGCAGGAGCCGCGTGGCCGCGATCATCGCGGCGAGGTCGAGCCGGTCGGGAGCGGAGGCCAGGAAGGGGGCGTCGGCGGGCGGCGACGGGCGGGCGCGCCCGAGCCGGTAGCGGTACTCCTTGGCGAGCGCCCAGCGCCGGGCGTGGAAGCCGGCCGGCGCCGCGGCGGCGTCCAGGACGCGGATCTCGCTGGGCAGGTGGTGATTGGTGCCGTGGACGAGGGCGCCGGCGGGCCAGTCGCGCTCGAGCGAGAGCGACACGACCTGGCCGCGCGCGTGGACTCCGGCGTCGGTGCGCCCGGCGGCGACGGTGGTCACCGGCTCGCCGGTCAGGCGCGCGAGCGCCCTCTCCAGGGCCTCCTGGACCGTGGCGGCGTTGGGCTGGCGCTGCCAGCCGGCGAAGCGCGTGCCGACGTAGGCCAGGGTCAGACGGGCGATCACCGCGAGCCACTGTACACTTTCCTCCCGAACGATGGCGCTCTCGCCCACCCCCCGCGCGGTCTCGGTGACCCTGCGCACGGCCACGCCCGCCGACGCGCCCTCGCTCGCGGCCTGGCGGTCCGAGCCCTCGGTGCGCCGCCACCAGCCGCTCCAGGAGGTCTCGGTCGCCGACCTGCGCGCCGATCTCGCGCGCCAGCGGCCGTCGGATCTCTATCGCTCGCGCGGCGACCGCTTCCAGTGGATCGTGCTCGCCGACCGGCGGCCGGTGGGCTGGATCACGCTCGCGCTCGCGAGCTGGGAGCAGGGGGTGGCCGAGGTCGGCTACGCGCTGACCACGGACGCGCAGGGACGGGGCATCATCGTGCCCGCGCTCGAGCAGCTGCTCGCCGAGCTGTTCGGGCACACCGCGATCGAGCGCATCGAGGCGCGCTGCTCGGTCGAGAACGTGGCCTCGCAGCGCGTGCTCGAGCGCATCGGCTTCGTGCGCGAGGGCCTGCTGCGCGGCTACTTCGAGCTCGACGGCCGCCGCGTCGACAACTTCCTCTACGCCCTCCTGCGCGGCGACTACTTCGAAGGTCCGCGCTAGGAGCGCGCGCGGCGCGGGACCGGCGCGCGGGCGCAGGGCGAACCCCGCCGCCGCGAGCCGCGGCCGGCTAGATCAGCTCGAGGCTGGCGTAGCGGGCGACCAGGCGGCGTTTGCCGGCGCGCTCGAAGAAGACGGTGAGCTTGGCCTCATCGCCCTCGCCGTCGATCTCGAGCACGACGCCGCTGCCCAGCGTCGGGTGGCGGACCCGGCTGCCGCGCCTGGGGCCGCGCACCGGCGCCTCCTGGGAGTACTCGTCGCGGGGCGCACGGCCGAAGAACGAGTCGATGCCGCGCACGCGCTCGGAGGCGAACAGGGTCGGGCTCTCCTCGGCCTCGACCAGGCGCTCCGGGACCTCGGCCAGGAACGGCGAGGGCAGCTGGTCCTGGTAGCGGCCGGCGATCCGCCGCCGCCGGCAGGCGGAGAGCAGCAGCCGGTCCTGGGCGCGCGTCATGCCGACGTAGAAGAGCCGGCGCTCCTCCTCGACGTCCTCCGGGCGCCCCTGGGTGTTGAAGTGGGGCAGCAGGCCGTCCTCGAGGCCGGGCAGAAAGACGACCGGGAACTCGAGGCCCTTGGCGCTGTGCAGCGTCATCAGGGTCACGCCGCGCTCGCCCGCCCAGCCGTCGAGGTCCGAGACCAGCGCGACGTGGTCGAGGAAGGCGGTCAGCAGATCCTGGTCGTCGCCGTTGGCGGCGCGCGCCTCGGTGAAGGTCTGCGCGGCGGTGAGCAGCTCCTGGATGTTCTCGAGCCGGGCCTGGTCCTCCTCGTTGTCGCGCCGGTAGACGTCGGCGTAGCCGGTCCTGCGCAGCAGCTCGTCGAGCAGCGCGGGCAGCGGCAGCTCCCCCGCGGCCGCGCGCAGGGCGCGCAGCAGGTCGCGGAAGGCGCGCAGCGCGGTCGCGGCGCGGTTCGCGAAGCGGTCGAGCCGGTCGAGCTCGAGCAGGTCCCAGATCACCCCGCCGGCCTCGGTCGCGGCCTGCTCCTCGAGCGTCGCGACCGTGGTCTTGCCGATGCCGCGCGGCGGCTGGTTGAGGATGCGCAGGAGCGAGAAGTTGTCGCGCGGGTTGCGCAGGACGCGCAGGTAGGCGACCAGGTCCTTGATCTCCGCGCGCTCGTAGAAGCGCACGCCGCCGACCAGGACGTAGGGGATGCGGGCGTGGAAGAACTCGTCCTCGAAGGCGCGCGTCTGGGCATTGGTGCGCACCAGGACCGCGAGCTCGGCGAGGGCGTGCCGCGCGCGCAGGCGCGCGATCTCGCCCGCCACCCACTTCGCCTCGTCGCCCTCGTCGCCGGCGCGGAAGAGCCGGATGCTCTCGCCGCGGCCGGCGTCGGTCCACAGCTTCTTGCCGCGCCGCAGGCGATTGTGGCCGATCACCTCGTTGGCGGCGTCGAGGATGGCGGAGGTGGACCGGTAGTTGCGCTCGAGCTTGCGCACCACGGCGCCCGGGAAGTGGCGCTCGAACTCCAGGATGTTGGAGAGGTCGGCGCCACGCCAGCGGTAGATGCCCTGGTCCTCGTCTCCGACCGCGGTCAGGTTGCCGTCCGGCGCGGCGAGCTCCTCGACCAGCCGCAGCTGCGCGTGGTTGGTGTCCTGGAACTCGTCGACCAGCAGGTGCCGGACGCGCCCGCGCAACCGCTCGGCGAGGTCCGGGTGCTCGACGAACAGGCGCACGGCGTGGAGCAGCAGGTCGTCGAAGTCCACGCCCGAGGCCTTCCGGCGCAGCGCCTCGTAGCGCCGGTAGACGCGTGCCACGCGCTGCGAGAAGGCGTCGCGCGCGCCCTGCTCGTAGAGGTCGGGCGAGAGCAGGCGGTTCTTGGCCGAGGAGATGGCGGCGAGCACGGCGCGCGGCGGGAACGCGCTCTCGGCCACGTTCTCGGCGGCCATCGCCTGCACGACGATCGCCTTCTGGTCCGCCTCGTCGAGGATGGCGAAGTCGCGCGCGAGCCCGACCCGGTCGCCGTAGGCGCGCAGCAGCTGGAGCGAGTAGCGGTGGAAGGTGCCGAGGAAGGTGGCGAGCGGCCAGCTCTCGAGCAGCCGCTCGGCGCGGTCGCGCATCTCGGCGGCCGCCTTGTTGGTGAAGGTGAC
>JAFNAE010000054.1 GCA_017860005.1 Acidobacteriota bacterium
CTCGAGCCGGCCCGAGACGCCGAAGAACGGGCACAGCCCGAGGAAGTAGGCGAGCGTGAAGTTGTTGATCAGCAGCGCGCCGACGAAGATCGAGACCAGTTCGGAGCTCATCGCCCGGCCTCCTGCGCGCGCGCCCTCTCGGCGGCCCGTTTGCGCATCTCGGCGATGCCGGCGAAGAGCAGCAGCAGGACGCCGAGCACCAGGAACCCGCCCGGCGGCAGCACCATGATCACCCAGGGCTCGAAGCTCGGCCCGAACACCGGCATGCCGAAGAAGGTGCCGCTGCCGAGGACCTCGCGCACCGTGCCGATCAGGACCAGCGCGAGCGTGAAGCCGGTGCCCATGCCGATCGCGTCGGCGATCGAGAGGCCGACCGGATTGCGCGACGCGAACGCCTCGGCGCGGCCGAGGATGATGCAGTTGACCACGATCAGCGCGATGAACGCGGCCATCTCGTGGTGAGCCGCGGGCAGCGTCGCCTGGAGGGTGAAGTCGGCGACGGTGACGAAGGTCGCGATCACCACGATGTAGGTGGAGATCCGCACCTGATTGGGAATGAGCTTGCGCAGAGCCGAGATCATCATGCTCGACATCACGAGCACGAAAGTGGTGGCGATCCCCATCACGACGCCGTTGAGCACCGAGTTGGTGATGGCGAGCGGCGGGCACATGCCGAGCACCTGGACGAAGGTCGGGTTCTCGGCGACGATGCCCTTGACCAGCTCGGCGCGGAATCGTCCCGGCTCGGCCATCAACTCCGTCCTCCCGGCTTGCCGCCCGGCACCGGCCCGCCGCGCTCGACGTCGGGGGGGACCTGCGCCGCAGGCGCCGCCGCGGCCGTCCCGGCGGCCGCCCTGGTTGACGATGCGCACCACCGCCTTCGACGAGATCGTCGCGCCGGTGATCGCGTCCACTTCGTTGGGCGCCTCGCCGTGGCCCTTGATCAGCTTGATCTCCGGCGCCACGGCGAGGCCGCGGAACTCGCCCACGAACTTCGGGTCCTTGTAGATCTTGTCGCCCAGCCCGGGCGTCTCGCGGCTCTCGAGCACGGTCATGCCGAGGGTGCGGGCGCCCGACGGCTCGAGGCCGAAGATGAGCTTGATCGTGTCCTGGAAGCCGGCGCCGGCGGCCGGCACCGCCCAGCCGACGAGCGCGCCGTCGGCCGCGTACCCGGCGAAGACCGACTCGCCCGCCGCGCCGCCCGCTCCGGCGCCGGCGAGCCCGGAGCCGTCCCAGACCCGCCGCTCCATGCGCTCGGCGCCCGGCAGCACCTCGAACACCGCACGCTCGAGCGCCGCCGCCTGGTGGGCGCGGATCGCGGGCAGGGTCCAGCGGTAGGCGAGCACGATGGCGAGGCCGGAGACGAGGCCGGCCACGGTCAGCGTCGCCACCAGGCGCAGGCTCTCGCCGCCCGCCGAGGCGCCGTCGCTCACGGCCCCGTCCCCGCGCCCGGCGCGGCGGAGGGAGCCGGCCGGGCGCCGAACACGCGCGGCTGGAGCGCGCGGTCGATGAGCGGGCTCACCGCGTTCATGAGCAGGATCGCGTACATCACGCCCTCGGGCAGTCCGCCCCAGAAGCGGATCAGGACCACCAGCGCGCCCACGCCGGCGCCGAACAGCCAGGCGCCGCGCGGCGCCAGCGGCGAGGTCACCGGGTCGCTGGCCATGAACACGGCGCCGAACAGCAGGCCGCCGGAGAGCCCGCCGGAGAGCAGGGTGAAGAGCGCTCCGGGGTACTTCTCCGGGCTCACCCGGTGGCAGATCTCGGCGAACAGCGCGGCGCTGCCCAGGGTCGCCACCGGCAGGCGCCAGTCGCACGCGCGCCGCGCCAGCAGCCACGCGGCGCCGAGCAGGATCGCCGCCGCGCTGGTCTCCCCCACCGAGCCACCGACGTCGCCCCAGAACAGGGCTCCCGCCGGGGTCGCGGCGCCCAGGAACTTCATCTGGCCGAGCGGGGTCGCGGCCGAGACCGCATCCGGTGGGGCCGACAGGAAGGGCCAGGCGAGCGTGCCACGGTAGAGCGCGAGCGGCCCGCCCGGCGCCACCCAGGTGGTGATCGCGACCGGGAAGGCGGCCTGCAGGAAGGCGCGCCCGACCAGCGCCGGGTTGAACAGATTGTGACCGAGCCCGCCCCAGGCGAGCTTGCCGAGCGCGATCGCGACCGCGCTGCCGAGCGCCGCCATCCAGAGCGGCAGCGAGGGCGGCAGCACCAGCCCGAGCAGCACGCCGGTGGTCAGCGCCGAGAGGTCGCGCACCGCGGCGCGGCCCCGCTCGCCGCCCAGCCCCCACTCGGTGGCGACCGCCGCCGCGGCCGAGACCGCGATCAGGAGCAGGGCGGAGATGCCGAAGAACCAGACCGCCGCCACGACCGTCGGCGCCAGCGCGATCAGCACGTCGCCCATGATGCCCGGCGTCGAGACCGTGGGGCGCAGGAACGGCGCCGGCTGGACGAGCAGGCGCGGCGGATGCGGCTCGCTCACCGGGCGGCCTCCGCCACCGCGCGCTCGCGCAGCGCGCCCTTGGCGACCCGGATCAGCTGCACGATCGGGATGCCCGACGGGCAGGCGAAGCTGCACGAGCCGCACTCGACACAGTCCATGGCGTGGTAGCCCATCATCTCCTCGAAGCGCCCGGCGCGAGAGAGGCGGCCGAGGCGCGAGGGGTTGAGGAACTGCGGGCAGGCCTCGACGCAGCGCCCGCACTTGATGCAGGCGTACTCGGTCGGCAGGCGCGCCTCCTCGGCGGTGAAGGCGAGCAGGCCCGAGGTGCCCTTGACCACGGGCACGTCGAGGCTGGCGAGCGGCGAGCCCATCATCGGCCCGCCCATCACCACCTCGCGCGTCTCGGGGGCGAGGCCGCCGCAGTGATCGAGCACCGCGCGCACCGGCGTGCCGACCGGCACCAGCAGGTTGGCGGGGCGGCGCACGCCCGGCCCGGAGACCGTGACGACGCGCTCCACCAGCGGCCGGCGGCGGTCGAACCAGTCCGCCACCGCGGTCATCGTCGCCACGTTGTTGACCAGCATGCCGACATCGAGCGGCAGCCTGCCGCTCGGCACCTCGACGCCGTAGACGGCGCGGATGAGCATCTTCTCGGCGCCCTGCGGGTACTTGACCGCCAGCGGCACGACGCGCATCGCGGCGCGGCCGTCGACCGCGCGCTCGAGCGCGGCGATCGCGTCCGCCTTGTTGAGCTCGACCCCGAACACGGTCTCGGCCACGCCCAGCTGCGCGGCGGCGATCTCGGCGCCGCGCACGACGTCGCCCGCGCGCTCGACCATCAGGCGGTGGTCCGAGGTCAGGAACGGCTCGCACTCGCAGCCGTTGACCAGCAGCCGCTCGACCCGCCGCCCCTCCGGCAGGCGGTACTTGACGTGGGTCGGGAAACCGGCGCCGCCCATCCCCACCAGCCCGGCGTTCTGGAGCTCGGCCACGAAGCTCTCGTTGTCGAGCGCGCCCGCGTCGAGCGGCGGCCCGGCCGGCAGCCGCTGCGAAGAGAGCGGGTCGGTCTCGAGCTCGATCGCCGGCACCAGCCGGCCCGACGGGTGCGGCCGCGGCGCGATCGCCGCCACGCGGCCGGCCACCGGCGCATGGAGGGGAGCGGAGACGAAGGCGGCGGCCTCGGCGATCAGCTGACCACGCTCGACGCGCTCGCCCACCGCCACCACCGGCCGCGCCGGCGCGCCCGCGTGCTGGGAGAGCGGCAGCACGAGCCGTTCGACGAACGGCATGCGCTCGACCGGCAGGGCCTCGGTCGCCTCCTTGTGCGCGTGCGGATGGACGCCGTGCCGGAACGTGCGCGCGAAGCTCAAGTCGCCTCCGGCGCGGAGCCGCCGCCGGAACGCGCGCGCGCCGCCAGCTCGAGCAGGCGCTGCCGGGCACGCGCGGCGAGGCGTGCGCGCACCTCGGCCTCGAGCTGCGCGAGCTCCTCGCGGTGGCTCGCCGCCGCGGCGGCGAGCTCCGCGGCGTGGCGGCGCTCGGCCTCGGCGGCCTCGGCGGAAGGATCGACCCGGGGGGCGGCGTTGGCGGGGTGGACTGCCGCGACGCGGCAGCCGAGGGGGAACTCACGGGCCTCCGCCACCCCCCGGGTACGAATCAGGATCTCGACCGGCGTTTCGCCGGCCACCGCCGGCATCGGCGCCAGCACGCGCACCAGCGCGCCACCGCGCGACGTGGCGAGCGCGGCCGCCGCCTCGTCGAGCGGCTGGGCCTGCGCGACGGTGGCGTGGGCCACCACGCCCGACGGCGCCGCGAAGGCGAGCGCGGCCCAGGGCGAGGGCGCCGCGCCCGGCGCTGGCGCGAGCGCGACGATCGCCACGGGCAGCCCGGCCGACAGGATGTCGAGCGCTTCGGCGAGCTCGGGCTCGCCCGCCGTCTCGTCGACCAGCGCGACGACCGGCGTCGCCAGCGCGCGCTCCTCCGGGTCGAGGTCGCGCCAACCGAGCTCGAGCGGCGCGTTCGCCGCGTGCGCGGCCTCGGCCGGCCGCTCGAGCTCGAGCGCCGCGCGGCGCATCGCGCGCGCCTCGGCCACCGCGCGCGCGGCCTCGGCCAGCGCCAGGCCGCGCGCCAGGCCGAGCGGCGACGCGTCGGCGACCGTGGCGGGCACGCCGAACGGGTTGTCCGGGAAGCGCCGCGCCCAGGCCAGCGCCGCGCCCGGACCGACCACGACGGAGAGCGGCGCGCGCTCGCTCCCGGACTCGGCGCCGCGCAGTCGCTCGCCCAGGTCGGCCATCGCGCGCGCCGATTCCACCAGCCGCCGCAGGCGCGGGATGTCGACGCGCGCCGACTCGACCGCGCCCGCCAGCCGGCCGGCGACCTCGGCCAGGTCGGCGCTCGGCAGCTCGACGTCGTCGAGCCCGCGCGCCAGCGCGGCGAGGTCGCCGTCGGGCACCGCGCGCGAGAGCGACTCGTGCACCTCGCGGCCGAGCCGCCCGGCGAGCTCGTCCACGCGCGCCACGGCCCCGGCGCGACCGGCCTCGAGATGGAAGGCGGCGAGCGCGAGCGCCTGGCGCGCGGCGAGCCTCGGCGCCGAGCCCGCCGGCGCGGCGTCGAAGCCCGCGAGCGGCCGCTCCGCCACGGGCGAGAGCAACGCGCCCGCGAGCGGACCGACGCGCGCGTCGGCGCGCGCGCGAGCGATCGTCGCCGCGGACGAGGCCGGCAGGGCGGCGACCGCCGCCGCCGCGGCCCGCCCGGCGGCGACTGCCGCTCCGGTCGCCGCGGCGTCGGCGAGCGCGCCCGGCGCGCACGCCGCCACGCACAGCCCGCAGCCGGTGCAGCGATCCGGATCGAGCGCCAGGGCGAGCAGCTCGCCCGTGCCGCGCGCCGCGGCTTCCGGCTCGCCCAGGAAGACGGCGCTCGCCACCAGGGGCAGGGCGCCGATCTCGGCGCGCACGGCGGCGAGCGCCGCGCGCGCCTGTGCCAGCCGATCGCCGGCCAGCCCGGCCTCCGCGAAGAGGGTCTCCGCCGCGCTCTCCAGCAGCTCGCCGGCGACGCCGCCCCGGGCCTCGGCGGTCGCGGTCGCCAGGCGCGCGCCGAGCTTGCCGGCGAAGCGGCGCAGCGCCTCGGCGCCCCGCTCGCGGCGCGCGGCGCGGCCGATCGCGTGCTCGACGAGCGCGGCGGGAGCCAGCACCCGCGCCTCGATGGCGCCGTGCGGACAGCCGCTCCAGCAGGCGCCGCAGGCGGTGCACGGCGCCGGATCGAGACCGGGCAGGCGGGCGGCGTGCGCGCGCTCGGGCGCCGAGAAGGCGGGCAGAGCGAGCGACACCAGGGTCGGGTCGGGCAGGATGCGCTCGCCGTGCCCCTCCGCGATCAGCAGCCCGGCCAGGTCGCGGAAGCGGGCCGCGTCGCCCAGCGCGGCCTCGGAGCGCGCCAGCGCCAGGCCGCGCAGCAGCGCGACCGGCGGCGCCGCCGGCGGCGCGCTCGCCTCGACGGCGGGAGACGCCACCGCGCGCAGGCTCTCGAAGCCCGCGGCCAGCGCCTCGAGCCGCGCCTCGCGCGCCTCGATCGGCACCTCGA
The DNA here is from genome assembly GCA_017860005.1 of Acidobacteriota bacterium. Taxonomy (GTDB): domain Bacteria; phylum Acidobacteriota; class Thermoanaerobaculia; order Multivoradales; family JAGPDF01; genus JACTMI01. The sequence continues at coordinate 6,014 of JAFNAE010000054.1, forward strand.
TCAGGGCGCCCTCGCGCACCGCGCGCAGCTGGCGCAGCTTGATCTCGACGCCGCTCCGGCGCGCGAGCACCGCGACGAGAGCGCCCAGCCAGCACTCGCGCACGAGCGCTTCGCCACCCTGCGGGCGGTCGAGCTCGAGCAGCTCGAGATCGCCCGCCGCGGCGCGTCGCGCCAGCGCCGGCGCGAGCGGCGGCGCCGGCGCCGGCACCACCAGCGTGCCGCCCGGTGCCGGCTCGAGCCCGGCCGGCAGCGCGCCCTCGAGCGCGATCACGAGCTCGACCGGAGCGTCGTCGGCGGGCGCCGCGAGCGGCACCGGCGACCAGGTGACGCGCTCGACCGCGGGCGCGCCCGCGGCCCGGGCCGGCACGGCCAGCCTCGAGCGGAGATGTCCGCCGAGCGCGCCGAGGATCAGCCGCGCGGCGTCGCCGCCGAGCGCGTCGGGGCCGGAGCCGGCCAGCGCGACGGTGACGCTGCCCTGCGGACGCGCCTCGATCGGCTCGAAGTCCCCGGCGTGGACGGCGAGGGTCTCGATCTCGGGGTGCTCGCGCAGCAGCGCGTCGTGGAGCGCGCGCCGCTTCGGATACTCGTCGTCGCCCGCGCCCGGCGCGAGTCCGAGCACGACCCGCCGCGTGGTGCCCTTCGACAGCGCGCGGAAGGCGGCCGCGAGGTCGCGCACGCCGAGCGGCGCCTCCTCGCCGGGGACGACGATGGTGACCAGCTCGGGCCGGTGCTCGGAGGCGGCCAGCACCGCGCGCACCGCGGTGGCGAGCGCGCCGCGCCGCACCGGCTCGTCGAGGCGCTCGAGCACCGCGACGCGCGCGCACGAGCCGGCGAGCTCGGCCAGGTCCTCGGCCGGGAACGGCGAGAGCCGGTGCACGCCGAACACCGCGACGCGCACGCCCGCGGCGCGCAGCGGCTCGGCGAGCGTGGCGGCGGTCTCGGCCAGCGGCCCGCAGGCGACCACGCCGACGTCGGCGCGCGACAGGCGGCGCCCCGAGAGCGCGGGCAGCGGCCGCCCGGTCGCCGCCGCCATCTCCGCGGCGAGGCGCTCGAAGCGCGCCGCGGCCTCGGCCGCGAACAGCACCTCGGCGGCGGCGCGCGCGGGCGCGCCGGCGAGCGGCCCGGCCTCCCCGCCCAGCCGCGCCGGGCGGCCGGCGTCGTGCAGACGCGGCACGCGCCGCCGGTGACGCCCGAACAGGGTCTGCTGCGCGGGGGTCACCGGGTGCACGTCGTCCGCCGGGCCGCCGAGGCGGCGCGCGAGCGTGTCCGGGGTGGGCAGCCACGCTTCCTGCACGGCGAAGGCGAGGCGCGGGCCGTCGAGCACCAGCAGCGCCAGCGCCAGCGACTCCTCCGCGAACCGGCGCGCCACGAGCGCCAGGTCGACCGCCTCGGCGACCGAGAACGGCACCAGCACCGCGGCGCCCGAGACCGCCGCGCCGCGCGCACACTCGAGGGCGCCGACCAGGTAGACGACGAGCGGCGCCCGCAGGCGCAGCGCCTCGGCCTGGACCGGCGCCGCCGCCGCGAGCTCGGCGCCGGTCAGGAAGACCGCCACCCGCTCGCCACCCAGCGCGAGCCCGAGCGCGGTGGCGAGGCCACCGCGCTCGGCGGCGGCCAGCTCGGCTCGCGCGGCGAGCCCCGGACCGGCGACGAGGCGCGCCCCCGCGGCGCGCTCGAGCGCAGCCAGGGCGGCGAGCCCGGTGCCGGCGAAAGCGTCGCCGCGCTCGGGCTCCGCCGCGCCGCCGCCCGCGAACCAGCGCCGCGCCAGACGGCGCGCGGGAGACTCCCGCTCAGGCATGGATCCTCCTCGCCTCGGCCGGAGCCTCTTCGCCGGCGAACTGCTCGCCGACCACCCAGCGGATGGCGCCGGTCGGACAGCGGAACGTGGCGGCCGGCGCAGCCGGTCCGCCGGCCGCGTAGTCGACGACCGGCAGGTTCTGGGCCATCCGGATCAGGCCGGGAGCGGCGTCGGCGGCGCAGCGCCCGCACGCGTCGCAGGCGGCGGTGCACAGCCGGCGCGCCTCGTCGGCGGCGAGCGGCACCCGGCACTGCACGATCAGGTGGTGGGAGACCGGCATCAGGTCGATGAGGTCGCGCGGGCAGGCCTCGACGCAGTCGCCGCAGGCCGTGCACTTGTCCGGATCCACCACCGGCAGCCGCCAGGCGTTCATGCGCATGGCGTCGAAGGTGCAGGCGCGCACGCAGTCGGCGAGCCCCAGGCACCCCCACGAGCACTCGAGCCCGCCGCCGCCGGTCAGGTGCGCGGCGCGGCAGCTCGCGAAGCCCTCGTAGCTCGCCAGCTGGCGCGCGCGGCCGAGGCCGCCGCCGCAGTGCACGCGCGCCACGCGCCGGTCGGCGTCTCCGACCTCGACGCCCAGGAAGTCGGCGATCGCCTCGAGCCCGGCCGGCGAGGAGACCGAGCAGCGCGACGGCTTCTCGGCGCCGACGACGATCTTCTCGGCCAGGCCGCGGCAGCCGGGCTGCCCGCAGGCGCCGCAGTTGGAGCCGGGCAGCAGCTTCTCGACCGCGTCGATGCGCGGGTCCTCCACGACCTTGAAGAAGCGGTCGGCGACGGCGAGCAGGAGGCCGAACAGCAGCCCCAGCCCGGCCAGCACGCCGCCCGCGACCAGGATCGCGCTCATCGCTCTGCGGTCCTCACCCGAACGGCTTCGCCCGCTCGACCCAGGCCGCCAGGTCGGGCTCGGAGGGGTTCCAGGGCGCGCCGGGATGGATCACCTTGGCCGTGCACTTCTCGGCCGCCAGGACCAGGTCGCGGAAGGTGCCGCCGCGCGCGTTCTTGACGATCGCCTGCTTGTCGCCGTTGTAGACGAAGATGGCCGGGTACTTGCGCACGCACTCGTCGCAGGAGGTGCACATCGGGGTGTCCACCCAGGCCTCCTCGGCCGCGCCCACGGCGGGGGCCGGCGCGGCGGCGGGCGCGGGGGCGGGTGCCGCCTTGCTCTCCGCGGCCGCGCCCGTCCCGCTCGCCACCGGCCCGCCCTCGGCGCGCGCCGGGCGCGCCCGCGCCGCCGGCGCGGCGCCGCCCTCGGGCTCGACCTCGAACAGGGCCGACACCAGGCGTTCCACCGCCGCGGCGTCGGCGTCGGCGGCGACGCGCTCGAGATCGGCGGCGTGGCGCGCCGCCGCCGCCGCGCGCTCGGCCGCCGCCACCGCCTCGGCCTCGCGGCGCGCGCGCGCCGCGGCCTCCTCGACGTGCTCGTTGCGCACGCCCGCGAGCTCCTCGAGGGTGCGCCAGAACGAGAGCCGGTCGCGCGTGGCGAGCGCCAGCGCGCGCGACACCACCAGGCGCCGCGTCCCGCCGTCGCCGTCCACGGCCGCCACGCAGGGCAGCCGGCGCACGGTCTCCTCGGGCTCGAGCGCCAGCCAGTCGGCGACCGGCACCAGGTCCTCCGACTCCTGCGCGGCGACCGCGAAGTGCGCGCGCCAGCCCGGATCGAGCAGCGCCGCGTCGGCGTAGGTGAAGGGCGCCGGCGGCGCGTCCGCCCCGCCCGCCTCGCTCGGCCAGTCCGCGGCCGGCTCCGGGTTGTCGTCGAAACGGAAGCGGCGCGCCGCGCTCTCGCCCGCCTCCGGGTCGTAGCGGAACAGCGGCGTCGCGCGCCCGGCCACCCGCGCCGAGGCCGCGAGCCAGGGATCCACGCCGTCGACCGGGGCGACCGGCGCGTCGAGCACGTGGAGGCCGGAGCGCGTACCCGCCAGCGCGCGCGAGAAGCCCGCCGCGAGCGCGCCCGGGCGTGCGATCGAGCCCTGGTGGACGAAGACCTCGCGCAGCCCGACACCGAGCCAGGCCGGCTCGAGCCGCCAGCCGACCTGCTCCTCGCTCTCGAAGTCGCGCGCGACCAGGACCTGGACCGGGCGCCCCGAGAGCAGCAGCCGCACCAGCGACGCCAGCGCGCCCGAGAGCAGGTCCCGCTCGGCCACCCGCACCAGCACCGGCGGCACCAGCGCCAGCTCCTCGCGCGAGAAGGCGCGCCAGTCGAGCCGCTCCAGACCCGGCCCGTGTCGCTCGGGCTCGTAGGCCTCGGCCGACTCCAGGCGCACCCGCCGCACCGCGCGCACCAGCTCGGCGACCTCGGCGGCGGCCGCGTCGAAGCGCTCGGCGGCGGCCGCGAAGGGGTCGCCGGCGGTCCGCGCGCCGGCGCGCGGCGGCTCGCCCGCGCCCGCCTCGGCCACGATCCAGACCGGCTCGCCGGGCTCCCGGCCGAACGCGGCGAGCCGCGCCCGCGCGACTTCGAGGCCGAGCCGGCGCTCTTCGGCGAACGGCGCGCCGGCGCGGCGATGGGCGACCACGCCCGACAGCCGCTCGGCATCGAGCAGGCGCGAGGCGAGCGCGCCCAGGCGCTCAGCGCGCGCGCCGGCCGTCTCGCCGTCGGGACGGCGCGCGCGGTCCGCTTCGAGCAGCGCCTCGGCCGTCGCGGCGAGCTCCTGCGCCTCGGCCGCAAAGGCGGCGCGCGCGCGCGCCAGGCGGCGGCGCGCGGCGAGGTCGGCGAGCACCCTCGGCGCCTCGGGCGAGAGCGGCACCAGCATCGCGCTCTCCCCCGCCGCGGCGACCAGCGCCGCGGCGGCCTCGTCCCACGCCGCGCGCTCTCCCGGCGGCAGCTCGAGCTCGGTGGCGACCTCGGCGAGCGCCGCGGCGAGCGCGGCGCGCGCGGGGCGCGCACCGCCGGCCCGGTCGGCGGCGCCGAGCGCGATTTCGACGCGCGCGAGATTGTCGGCGAGGGCGCGCGAGCCCGCCGTGGCCGGCTCGGCCGCGAGCCACTCGGCGGCCGGGCGGGCGAGCGCCTCCCCGGCGGCCGCGGGGTCGGCCAGGAGCGGCCAGCCGCCGCGCACCGCGCGGCCCCGGAAGCGCGCCAGCGCCGCCGGCAGCAGGCCCGCCGGCGGAAGCGCTCCGGCCGCGCCGGGCGCGCCGAAGTGGAAGCGGCGCAGCTCCTCGAGGAGGATCCGGCCGGCCGGGGTCGGCTCGGCCGGAGCGGCGTCGGGCAGCGGGCAGGCGTCGCTCACGTCGCTCTCCTCTCGTCTCAGAGCGCGAAGCGGTCGATCTCGCGCTCGATCAGCGCGAGCCTGCGCTCGCGCGCGGTGCCCAGACCGCGCACCGAGATCTCGTCGAGCCGGGGGGCTTCCGGGTTGCGATAGAGCAGCCCGATCGCCAGCTGCTCGCCGGGCGTCGCCAGGGCGCGCGCCGCGGCCAGGTCGCGCGGGTCGTGGAGGCGCTGGTTCTTGTACGTGCGCCGCACGCCGTCGTCGGCCGGTACGCCCTCTTCGTGGTGGAGGAGCAGGATGCGGTCGGGATCCTTGCGCCACTCGTCGAAGATGTCGGCGGAATAGGTCGGGCAGCGCTGCAGGATGTGGACGAAGCTGGTGCCGCGATGGGCGTGGGCGGTGACCAGGGTCTGGTAGAGGTGGACCGGGTTCCAGTCCACGGTGCGCGCCACGAACGAGACGTTCGGGAAGCCGAGGGTGGTCGCGGCCACGTCGAGCGGGGGCAGGAACGCCCCGGCGGGATGGGTGTTGGTCGAGAAGCCGAGCGGCGTGGTCGGCGAGGTCTGCTTCTTGGTCAGGCCGTAGACGCTGTTGTCGAACACCATCACGACCATGTCCATGTTGTAGCGCGACGCGTGCAGCCAGTGCCCGGCGCCGATCGAGCAGCAGTCTCCGTCGCCGGTGGCGACCCAGACGTCGAGGTCGGGCCGCCGCGACTTGATGCCGCACGCCACCGGCAGGGCGCGACCGTGCAGGCCGTGGAAGCCGTAAGCGTGCATGTAGTGCGGGAAGCGCGACGAGCAGCCGATCCCCGACACCATGGCCAGCTTCTCGGGCGGGACCTGGGCGTCCCGGCAGATGCGCTGCACCGCCGAGAGCATGGCGAAGTCTCCGCAACCGGGGCACCAGCGGGCGACGCCGCCGTCGTAGTTCTCCAGCGTGAAGTAGCGCTCGGGGACGTCGAGCGACCACTCGGAAGGAAGACCGAACATCACGCGGCTCCTCTCTTGCTCGCGGCCGGCGGCGCAACCAGGTTGCGGCGCAGGACCTCGGCGATCTCGCCCGGGCCGTAGGGCTGCCCGCGCACCGTCGACCAGCAGTCCACGTCCACCAGCGTGTGCTCGCGCAGCAGCATCGCGAGCTGGGCGCGGCGGCGGTGGCGCGGGTCGACGAGCGGGGCCTGCGGGTCGTCGCTGTAGTTGATCTCGATCGTCATCACCTTGCGGAAGCGGGCGAAGATCTCGGCCAGCCCCGGCTCCATCGGCGACAGGAAACGCAGGTGGAGCGAGGCCACCGCGAGGCCCTCCGCGCGCAGCTGGTCGACGGCCTCCTCGATCGCGCCCTCGGTCGAGCCCCAGCCCACCGCCAGCAGGTCGCCGGAGGCGGCGCCGTGCGGCACCGGCGGAACCAGCGTGCGGCCGAGCGCGGCGAGCTTGCGGCTGCGCATGTCGCAGCCCTCCTGGTTCGACTCCGGGTCGTAGGCGACCTTGGCCTTGCGCGTGTGGGCGAGACCGGTGACCACGTACTCGCCGCCGCGCTGGCCCGGAATCGGCCGCGCCGACAGGCCGGTCTCCGCGTCCCAGTCGTAGGGCGCCACGCCCTCGGGCCAGGCCGAGCGGTCGGGCTCGGGCGCGAGCCATGCCGCGTCGATCTTCGGGCGCGGGAAGGCGGAGACTCCGGTCGCCAGGTTGGCGTCGGTGAGCACCATCACCGGGGTGCGGAACTCCTCGGCCAGCCGGCGCGCCAGGACGACCATGTGGAAGCACTCCTCGATGGTCGCCGGCGCGATCACCACCTTCGGCGTGTCGCCGGGCTGTCCGTAGAGCGCGGCCAGCAGGTCGCCCTGCTCGACCTTGGTCGGCAGGCCGGTCGAGGGGCCGCCGCGCTGGACGTTGATGATCACGAGCGGGATCTCGGCCATGGTGGCGAAGCCGATGAACTCGGTCTTGAGCGCGAGGCCGGGGCCGGAGGTGATCGTGCAGGCGGTCTTGCCCGCCCAGCTCGCGCCGATCGCGAAGCCGATGGCGGCGATCTCGTCCTCGGCCTGGTGCAGGAAGCCGCCCGCGGCCGGCAGCGCGCGGCCCAGGTAGTGCGAGACCGAGGTCGCGGGCGTGATCGGGTACATCGCCACGACCTCGATGCCGGCGGCCAGGATGCCGAGGCCGAGCGCCTGGTTGCCGTTCATCACCAGCTGCGGCTCGAGCGCCGCCTGCGCCGCCACGTCCCAGGCGAACGGGACGTGGCGCTCGGCGAACGCCCAGCCGCGCCGCACCAGCTCCTGATTGAGGCGCACGACCTCGGGACCCTTGCGCCCGAGCACCGCGCGCACCTCGTCGAGCGCCTTGTCGAGGTCGCGGCCGAAGATCTCGCACAGCATGCCGACCACGAACATGTTCTTGCCCACGCGCGGGTCCGGGATCACCTCGAGGCAGGCGGCCTCGAGCGGCAGCTCGACGACCTCGAGCCCGTGGGCGCGGAAGTCGGCGACCGCGTCGCGGTACTGGGTGCGGATCTCCTCCTGCTCATCGTCGGCCCACTTGCTCTCGAGCAGGACGACGGTGCCGGGACCGTAGGCGCCGTTGGCGATGCGCCCGTAGAGCACCTGCTCGTTGAAGGCGACCGCGAGGTGGGCGCGCTCGCCGCGGTTGGTCACCGGCCGGTTGGCGAAGCGCACGCGGATGCCCGAAGCGCCCGCGCGGGAGCGCGCCGGCGGCTTGATCTCGGCCGGGATGATCTCGACCGTCCAGACTCCGTTGCCGAGCTTCGCGCACACGGTGCCGAACGTCTGCCCGGCCTTCTGCGCGCCTTCGCCCGAGTCGGAGACGATCTCGACGATGCGCTCGTCGACCGCCACGCGCGCGGCGCGGCGCGGCTCGGTGACGGATCCGGACGCTGGGGGTGCGGTCATGGCTTCTCCTGACCTCTCTCGGGTCTCAGGTGTGGCCGCCGAGGTCGCTGTAGAAGGCCTCGGAGAACAGCGCTTCCTCGTCGGTTTCGTGACGGCGCAGCGTGCCGGCGAGCTCGCCGACGCCCGCGAGCACGCGCCGGACCGGCCCCTCGAAGCAGGCGTCCGCCTCGTTGCGCAGGCGGTCGAGCAGGACCAGGATCGAGCGGTGCTCCTCGAACAGGTGCTGCACGTTGGGCAGGCGGTGGGCGGCGCCTTCGGCGACGATGTCGTGCATGCCCTGGGGGCCCTCTTCGCTCGCGAAGTGCTCGACCAGCAGCTCGCGCAGCTCGGCCAGCCGCGGCGCGAGCTGGGTGAGGTCGGTCGTGCGCTCGAGGGCGCGCAGCAGCTCGCCCAGGCGGCGATGCTCCTCGTCGATGCGACGGCGCGCGGCGCGCGACCCCGCGGAGGGCTGGCGCTTGCCGGCGGATGGGGAGACGGCGGAACGGCCCATGGCGCTCCTCCTCGCGAACGTTCGGACTGGCCTGCGGAATCGGCACCGGCGGCGACGCCGGCTCGACGACCCGTGGTTCCCCGTCCCGCATCGTGCGCCAGGGGCGTCCAGCGACAAACACCCGCGCGAGGGGCCCTACCCCCCTCCCCGGGGTAGCCCGCCGGGGAGCCGCCGGAGAGGCGCGCGCCGCGGGCGGCCTAGAGGTGCTCGTCGACCTCCATCTCCGGGCCGCCGCTCCAGGCCGACTCCGGGTGGTCGACGCGGCGCACGAAGAGGAGCACGGCGAGGGCGGCGCCGTAGAGCAGGGCCACCAGGGCGAGCACCGCCAGGCCGGGGACGGGCCCGAAGGCGGCGTTGTCGAGCGCGGTGTCGGCGCCCCGTGGCCCTTCCGCGCGGATCCAGATCTTGACCAGCCAGGCCGCCAGCAGGAGGCCGAGCAGCGCGCCGTAATTGCGGATCAGCCGGGCGCGCACCGCCTCGAGGTAGGAGATCTTGTAACAGGGGTGGAGCAGGTCGGCCGCCACCAGCTCGCCCCAGTGACCGCGCGGGCTGGCCAGGTCGCGGGTCAGGATGGGGCCGTAGAAGTTCTCCTCGATCATCCGCAGCCGGCTGTTCCAGACGTCGCACACCCGGTAGCGGCGCGCCTCGAGCAGCAGGAAGTGGACGACCATGACCATGCCCACCAGCAGGCTGGCGTGCGAGCTTCCGGTCGAGCCGAAGGCGTAGGAGAGCAGGCCCATGGAGGTGAACACCGCCCAGTTCGTGGTGGTGTCGAGGCGCGCGCGCCAGAGGTTGGCGCGCGCCAGCTCGCCGCGGTACAGGTGCACCAGCGCCGAGATGTACTCGGGCCGCGTCAGCGGGTAGTCCTCGAAGCGCGGTTCGCCGTCGGGGCGGGTCACGGGTCTCGCTCCATTCTAGGCCCGGGAGCGGGAGCCGCGCGCGACGTTCAGCGGATCGGCTCGAAGACGCCGAGCGCGCGGTTCTTGCGGCAGTTGTCCCAGGGCAGGCAGCGGCCGTTCATCGCGACGTAGACGCCTGCCGGGAGCGTCTGGACGAAGGAGAGCGCGCTGCCGAGGTTGAACAGCCCGTCGGAGCTGCCGAACACGAACGGGATCATGGCGCCGGTCAGGACCACGGTCTTGCCGGCGCCCTCGAGCCCGTGCGCGAGCGCCGCGGCGGTCTCGACCATGGTGTCGGTGCCGTGGGTGATGACGATGCGCGACTCCTTCGCGCGCCGGCACTGGGCGACCAGCAGCTCGCGGTCCGCGGCGGTCATCTCGAGCGAGTCGACCAGCATCGCCGTGCGCACCGAGACCTCGAGCCGGCAGCGGCCGAGCTCGAGCATGTGCGACAGGTGGGTGTCGGCGAAGTCGAGCCGGCCGGTGAGCTCGTCGTACTCCTTGTCGAAGGTACCGCCGGTGGCGAGGATCAGGATCGACACGGGGAGCGGATTCTACGGCAGGGCGGCGCCCCGCCATGGCGTTCCCGGCGCGCCCGGTGGCCCCTCGCCGGCGCCGATGGCGTGTTCTAAGATGGTTTCAGGTACTTGTCGTCCAGCTCCGCCGAATGTCTCCGCGCCGGGCGCGTGTCCCGGAGGAACGTCCGTGCGGTCGGAGCGCTGGATGCTCGTCGAAGGGGGAGAACGATGGCAACGCTGGGGATGATTCTCCAAGTGATCGGGGGGATCGGCATGCTGGTGTTCATGATCCAGATCCTGATCCACGCATTCAAGACCAGCATCGGATGGGGGCTCGCGAGCCTGCTGATCCCGTTCGTGATCTTCGTCTATGTCGCCAAGAACTGGGCGGCGTGCAAGACGCCGTTCCTGCGCTGGCTGCTCTGCCTGGTAATCATGGCCGTCGGCATGGGCCTCGGGTTCTGGGGCCTGATGTCGGGCGCCATGGCGACGCCGGCCGGCTGAGCGCGTTCCGCCCGGGCCCCGGCGCCGCCGGGGCCCGAAACCGGTGTCAGAGCACTGGTTTCTCGAAGTCGCCGAAAGGAGACTGCTGGAAACTGGTGCTCTGACACCGGTTTCGCTGTCTTGGCGGCGGAGGGTCAGCGGCGGAAGGCGTAGGAGATCTTGAAGAAGGCCTGGCGCTCGGCGGGCTGGAGCTCGTCGGCATCGTCGAGCGCGCGCGTGTCGGCGTAGCCCAGGTAGAGCACGGTCTGCCAGTTGAGCTTGTAGGCGAACACCGCCGAACCGGCGAAGTCGCCCTCCCGGGCGTCGACCTCGGCCTCCCAGAGGCGCGGGTCGCGGTTCGTCTCCACCCACTGGCCGATCAGCCGCAGCCAGGTGCGCGCGTTGAACAGGTAGACCGCCTTCAAGCGCGACACCTCGGCGGTGAACAGCCGGCCCTCGAGCCCGCCACCTTCGTCGACGTCGAGCCAGCGCCGGTTGTAGATGGCGACCAACTGCAGGTGGTCGCTGGGGCGCAGCTCGAGCTGGCTCTGGATCGAGCCGCCCTCGGCCGGGCGGTCGTGGGTGAAGTCGACGTCGTCGCCGAAGCGGGCGACGATGTAGATGCGCTGCAGGACCTTGCCCGGGCGCATGTCGATCTGCGGCCGGAGCTGGGTGCGGCGG
>JAFNAE010000157.1 GCA_017860005.1 Acidobacteriota bacterium
CGGTCCGACGCCGCGCCGGCTCTCCTTGTCCCCGACCACCAGGATGCCCTTGACCACGCCGTCCGCTTCGACCGGCACTCCCAGCAGGTGGGCGGTGCCCGGCAGCGCGCAGCAGGAGGGACGCGGACTGCCCGAGAGCAGCTCGCGCCCCTCCTCGGAGTCGGGATCGAGGCTCTCCGCGGCCTCGCCGCCGAAGACGCGGTGCAGGCGCATCACGGAGCCCGCGCGCAGGTAGAGCGCGCCGCGGCGCGCGTCGAGCAGCGAGACCGCGCGCATCAGGATCTCCTCGCACAGGCGCTCGAAGTCGAGCGTGCCGGCGATCGCGAGGCCGACGTCGTAGAGCGCCTCGATCTGGACGCCGCGTGCGCGCGCCTCGAAATCCTGCACGCGCAGCTGGTGTGCGAGCTGGACCTCGCGGGCCGCCGCCGCCACCGCGAGCCCGAGCGCGGCCGCCTCCGCCGGCAGCTCCGCGGCCGGACGCGGCGGCGACCAGGCCAGGAGTCCGCCCGCGAAGGCGAGCGAGGCGGCGGGGAGCTCGTCGAGCGTCTCCGGGAAGGGGCCGTCGCCCGCCGACGCCTCGCGGCGCAGCCCCTCCTCGCCCTGGAGGTAGACCGCGGCGGCGTCGCCCGCGAAGCCGGCGAAGAGCGGCAGCAGGCGTTGCAGCGCCGGCCGCCCGCCGGGCAGCACCTCGTGGGCGAGCCGGTCGAGCTCGGCGCGCAGCGCAGCGCTCGCCTTCGCCTCGAGTTGCGACACGGTCAGCCGGTGAGCTGGGCCATGGCCGCGCGCTCGTCGGGGTAGATCGAGGCGTACTGCGCGAGGCCCATGATGTGGAAGGTCTTCTCGATGGTGGGGGTCAGCTGGCAGAAGGCGAGCCTGCCTTCGACCTCGAGCATCTTCTCGATGATCTCGATCAGGATCGAGATGCCGATCGAGTTGATGATCCGGGTGCCGGTGAGATTGAGCAGGAGGCGACGGTAGCCCTCGTCGAGGAGGGAGTAGGCGGCGCGCGCGATCTCCTCGCCGCCCTGGTTGTTGATGTAACCCTCGGTGTAGATGACGGCGAGCCCGTCGCGCCGTTCGATCGTGAGCTTGAGCCCTTCGGTCATGACTCCTGGCTCCCTCCTCCGCGCGCCTTGCTCATGATCACGGTCGTACCCCTGGATCCGGACAGGATCCGGACCTCGTCCATCAATCCCTGGATGATCTTAAGCCCCCAGCCGCGCTTTCTCCCACTCCGGATCTTTTTCTCGATGTGCGGGTCCTCGACGTCCGCGAGCGAGAACCCGACGCCGCCGTCGTGGACCTCGATCTCGAGCCGGTCTGGCCCTTTCTCGCCCCACACCCGGAACGTGATGTCGACGTGGCGGTCCTCGGAGTGGCTGTGCTCGAAGGCGTTGATGCAGGCCTCGACGACCGCCATGCGCACCTCGTCGACCCGGTCGGCCGACATGCCGACGAAGCTGGCGAGCGCGCTCGCGGCCTGGCTCGCGACGAGCTCCATGTCGGGCGCCATGGGGAGGACGAGGGTGACCTCCCGGAGCGGGGATCGCTCGGTCATCGGGTTCGCGGCGCGACGCTCAAAACGTAAGGTAGAGCTCCAGCAGCAGCAGGACGAGCGGCGGGACGCGATCGGAGAGCAGCAGCCAGGCGAAGCTCGCCAGGCTTCCCACGGCGAGCACGCGGTCGAGCGGGAGGCGGAGCGTCGTGGCCTGTCGGACGGCGGAGTGCAGCATGGACGTTCCTCCTGGCCGCCTCCCACCGCAACCCCGCTGCCAATCTCGGGACGCTCCGGGCGCTCGCTCTCAAGGTCTTGATAATAGGCCACTTGCAGAGATTCTCCAGCCCCGCCTCGGAGCCCCCTCTCGCCCGCCCTGAGACATTTCGTCTCGAGTGGGCCGGGCCGACGGGCGCCTCCGGCGCCGCAGGACGGCGATTCCGCGGGCCCCACGCCCGAATCGGGACAGATTGTCCCATTGCGACAAATTGTCGAGCCTCAGAAGCCCCGGCGCAGGAGGGTGCGCCGGTCGAGCCCGAGCAGCCGCGCGGCCGCGCTCTTGTTGCCCTGCACCAGCTGCAGCACGCGCTGGATGTGGCGGCGCTCCACCGCCGCCAGGTCGAGCGCCTCCGGCCCCGCGGCGCCGGACGCCGCCGCCCCGGGGCCCATCAGCGGCCGGAGCAGCGCCGCGTCCACGGCGCCCTCGCTCAGGCTGACCGCCCCCTCGATCAGGTTCTGGAGCTCGCGCACGTTGCCCGGATAGTCGTACTCGAGCAACAGGGCGAGCGCGTCCTTGGCCACCTGGGGCGGGCGGATGCTCTCGCGCCGGCAGAACTCCTCGACGAAATGGCGCACGAGGTGCGGCACGTCCTCGCGCCGCTCGCGCAGCGGCGGCAGCTCGAGCTCGACGCCGCGCACGCGGTAGTAGAGGTCCTCCCGGAAGCGGCCGTCGGCGACCAGCCGTTCCAGGTCGTGGTGGGTGGCTGCGATCACCCGCACGTCGACGCTCAGCGGCTCCTCGCCGCCCACGCGCACGACCTCGCGCTCCTGGAGCGCGCGCAGGAGCTTGGCCTGCAGGACCGGCGGCATGTCGCCGATCTCGTCGAGGAACAGGGTGCCGCCGCTGGCGAGCTCGAACTTGCCGCGCCGCGCCGACACGCCGGTCGCCACCCCGCCCTCGATGCCGAACAGCTCGCTCTCGAGCAGCGACTCGGGCAGCGCCGCGCAGTTGATCGCGACCAGCGGTCCGCCGCGCCCCGACAGGTGGTGCAGCAGCTTGGCGATGAGCTCCTTGCCGGTGCCGCTCTCGCCGCGCAGCAGCACCGACACGCCGCGCGGCGCCACGCGCTCGACCAGGTCGAGCACGCGCCGCATGGAAGGCGCGTGCGCGACGATGCGGCGCCCGCCGACCTCGGCCGCGAGCTGGCCGCGCAGGACCTTGTTCTCCTCCGCCAGCCGCTCGCGCTGTACCTCGAGGCTCTCGATCTGGCGCGCGCCGTCCAGGGCGACGCCGGCCAGCGCCGCGACCGACTCGAGGAAGCGGCGGTCCTCGGCGCTGAACTCCGAGCCGGCGTGCGCGCGGTCCTCCTTGTCGAGCAGCGCCAGATAGCCGAGGAAGACGCCGCGATAGGCGAGCGGCACCGCGATCGCCTCGCCGAAGCGCAGGCCGGCGAGCGCGCCGTCGCGGCGCGCGAGCGGACCGCCCTGGGCCAGCAGGTCGCGCCAGAGCGGGTCGGAGAGCAGCTCGGTGCCGGTCGGCTCCGGCCCCGGCCAGCCCACCACCGCCGAGGCGCGGGAGCCTGCCGAGGCGTCGCGCGTCACCGCCACCGCCACCGAAGGGTCGAGGACCAGGCAGACGCGCCCGACCAGCTCCTCGAGCAGGTCCTGCTCGGAGCGACCGCCGTAGAGGGCGAGCGCCAGGTCGTAGAGCGTCTCGAGCTGGAGCAGCCGGCGGCGGTCGGCGAAGGTGGGTCCCCCGCTCACGGGCCGATTGTACGCCGGCGCCGGGCGCGGCTCAGGCGCGTGCGCGCGCGCCGCCCGGGGCCAGCACGCGGGCCAGGAACCGGCCGGTGTGGCTGGCCGCCGAGCGCGCGATGCGCTCCGGCACGCCGCAGGCGACCAGGCGCCCGCCGGCGTCGCCGCCGTCCGGCCCGAGGTCGATCACCCAGTCGGCGGTCTTGATCACGTCCAGGTTGTGCTCGACGACCACCACGGTGTTGCCGCGCGCGACGAGCTCGTGCAGGAGGTCGAGCAGCTTGCGCACGTCGTCGAAGTGCAGGCCCGTGGTCGGCTCGTCGAGCAGGTAGAGGGTCTTGCCGGTCGAGCGCCGGGCGAGCTCGGCCGCCAGCTTGACGCGCTGCGCCTCGCCGCCCGACAGCGTGGTCGCCGGCTGGCCGAGGTGGAGGTAGCCGAGCCCCACTTCGTCGAGGGTGCCGAGGATGCGCTCGATGGCGGGCACGGCGCGGAAGAAGTCGCGCGCCTGCTCCACGGTCAGGTCCAGGATCTCGGCCACGTTGAGCCCCTTGTAGCGCACCGCCAGCGTCTCCCGGTCGTAGCGCTTGCCCGCGCACACCTCGCAGGTGACGTAGATGTCGGGCAGGAAGTGCATCTCGATCTTGATCTGGCCGTCGCCGCCGCAGGCCTCGCAGCGCCCGCCCTTGACGTTGAAGCTGAAGCGTCCCGCCTTGTAGCCGCGCGCGCGCGCCTCCTGGGTCATCGCCAGCAGGTTGCGGATCGGGTTGAAGACGTTGGTATAGGTGGCCGGGTTGGAGCGCGGCGTGCGCCCGATCGGGCTCTGGTCGATGGCGATCACCTTGTCGAGGTGGTCGAGCCCGCTGATGCGGTCGTGCTCGCCCGGCCGCTCGCCGGCGCGGAAGAAGTGCCGGGCCAGGGCCCGGTGCAGGATGTCGTTGACCAGCGAGGACTTGCCCGAGCCCGACACGCCGGTCACCACGGTGAAGGTGCCGAGCGGGAAGGCCACCGTCAGGTCCTTGAGGTTGTGGTGGCGCGCGCCGTGGACGACGAGCTCCTTGCCGCTCCCTTTCAGCCGGCGCGCCGGCACCGGCACCGCGAGCTCGCGCCGCAGGTAGCGCCCGGTGAGCGAGGTCGGGTGGCGCTCGATCGCCGCCGGGGGCCCCTGCGCCACCACCTCGCCGCCGTGGATCCCGGCGCCGGGGCCGAGGTCGATCACCCAGTCCGCGGCGCGGATGGTCTCCTCGTCGTGCTCGACCACCAGCACCGAGTTGCCCAGGTCGCGCATGCCGCGCAGCGTCGCGAGCAGGCGCTCGTTGTCGCGCTGGTGGAGGCCGATCGAGGGCTCGTCGAGCACGTAGAGGACGCCCATCAGCTTGGAGCCGATCTGGGTCGCGAGCCGGATGCGCTGGCTCTCGCCGCCCGAGAGCGTCGCCGACGAGCGGTCGAGCGTGAGGTAGCCCACCCCGACGTCGTCCAGGAAGCGCAGCCGGTCGGCGATCTCCTGGAGGACCTTGCCCGCGATCGTGCGCTCGCGCTCCGACAGGTCGAGGCCGGCGACGATCCGCCTCAGGTCGGCGACCGCGAGCGCCGAGAGCGCGTCGATCGGTCGGCCGGCGACGCTGACCGCCAGCGCCTCGGGCTTCAGGCGCCGGCCGTGGCAGTCCGGGCAGACCTGGATCGACATGTACTTCTCGATCTCGCCGCGCACGAGCGCGGAGTCGGTCTCCTTGTAGCGGCGCTCGAGCATCGGCACGATGCCCTCCCAGGTGCCCTCCCAGGAGTAGCTCGACTTCCGGCCCTTGAGCTCGAAGGTGAGCTCCTGGTCGCCGTGGCCGCCGAGGATCGCCTCGCGCGCCCGCGCCGGCAATCGCCGCCAGGGCGTGCCGAGGGAGAACCTCATCGCGCCCGCCAACGTGCGCAGCATCTGGAGACGCCACGACTTCGAGCCCGGCTGGAAGAGCCCCAGCGCGCCCGCCTCGATCGAGCGCTCGGGGTCGAGCACGATCTTGTCCGGATCGACGCCCATCAGGGTACCGAGGCCGGAGCAGGTCGCGCACGCGCCGTAGGGGCTGTTGAAGGAGAACAGGCGCGGCGTGATCTCGGACAGGCTGGTGCCGCACGCTGCGCACGCGAAGTTCTGCGACAGGGTCTCTTCGGCGGCGCCCTCGGGCGCCACCACGACCAGGCCGGTGCCCACGCGCAGGGCGGTCTCGAGCGAATCGGCGAGTCGCTTGTCGAGGCCGGGCTTGATCACCAGCCGGTCGACCAGGACGTCGATCGAGTGCTTCTTCTGCTTGTCGAGGAGCGGGACCTCCTTGGACAGGTCGACGATCTCGCCGTCGATGCGCGCGCGCACGAAGCCCTGGCGCGCCATCTCGCCCAGCTGCTTCCTGTACTCGCCCTTCTTGCCGCGCACGTACGGCGCGTAGAGCCAGAGGCGCGTGCCCTCGGGGAGCGCGAGCAGGCGGTCCACCATCTGCTGCACGGTCTGTGGCCGGATCTCCTGGCCGCAGTTCGGGCAGTGCGGCACGCCGATCGAGGCGTAGAGCAGGCGCAGGTAGTCGTGGATCTCGGTCACCGTGCCCACGGTCGAGCGCGGGTTCTTCGACACCGATTTCTGCTCGATCGAGATCGCCGGGGAGAGGCCGTCGATGGCGTCGACGTCCGGTTTCTCGACCTGGGGCAGGAACTGGCGGGCGTAGGCGGAGAGCGACTCGACGTAGCGCCGCTGGCCCTCCGCGAACAGGGTGTCGAAGGCGAGCGAGGACTTGCCCGACCCCGAGACCCCGGTGATCACCACCAGCCGGTTGCGCGGGATCTCGAGCGTCAGGCCCTTGAGATTGTGCTCCCGCGCCCCCCGGACGACGATCGATTCCATCGAGCCGGGCACTTTAGCACCGGC
>JAFNAE010000055.1 GCA_017860005.1 Acidobacteriota bacterium
TCCGGGGTTCCTCGGGACGGTCCGGCGGAAGGGGGAAGGTGGAGGCGACGGCCGGAATCGAACCGGCGAATGAGGGTTTTGCAGACCCTTGCCTTACCACTTGGCTACGTCGCCCCGGAATGCGACGGGGGCCGCCCGATCGCTCGCGCGGCCCCCGAAATGTAGCAGATTCTGGAGCGGGAAACGGGACTTGAACCCGCGACCCCAACCTTGGCAAGGTTGTGCTCTACCACTGAGCTATTCCCGCCCGGGCCGCGGAACGATATCCAAGCGCCCGGAAGGGTGTCAAGGCGCGGTCGCGCTCCAGCGCAGCGTCCCTCCCGTCTCGAACCCGTCCACGAAGATCGTGGTCGAGCCCGCCAGCCGCAGCAGCGCGCCGCCGCCCATGCGCAGGATCTGCTCCGCCAGCGCCGGGTTGAGATGCACCGGCAGGTCGTTGGTCGTGTGGTAGTAAGGATTGAAGTCGTACTCGATGGCGAGCGCCGCCGGGCGGCCGGCAGCGAGGAACGGCACGTGGTCCGAACCGTAGGCGCCCCACTGCACGACGACGGCGAGCGTCGTGAAGTCGGCCGCGGCGTCCGCGAGCTGGTTCACCCAGGTCTGGGCGAGGGTCTCGGACTCCAGGATGGCTTCGAGCACGGCCGATCCCGAGTAGGCGATCATGTCGAGGATGTACACGCCCTGCACCTTGTCGAGGTCGCCCGTGGCGCTCAGGTCGGCGACGTAGTCCTCGCTGCCGAAGAGGCCCTGCTCCTCGCCCGAGAAGCAGACGAAGACCAGGGTCGCGTCCGGGGGGTGCGCCGCGAACAGGCGGGCGAGCTCGAGCGTGCCGGCGCAACCCGAGGCGTTGTCGTCGGCGCCCGGGGCCTCGTCGGGCAGGTTGTCCGAGGTCGAGTCGTAGTGCCCGCCGACGACGTACCAGTCGTCCGGCCGGCTGGTGCCCTGGATCGTCGCGACGACGTTGTAGGCCCACGCCCCCGGCCACGAATTCGGGGGCACCCAGAACTCGCCCGTCGTCACGCTGAAGCCCTCGAGCCCCGAGAACTCGGCGACCAGCCAGTCGCGGGCGGTCAACACCTCCGGGCCGCGCGTCCACCGGTTCCAGGCCGCCAGCGTCTCGACGTCCCCGAACCAGCGCGTGGCGTCGATCTCGTCGAGGAACGCTGCGATCTGGGGATCGGTCAGCTCCTCTCCCGCGCCGTGCTGCGCGCGCGACCAGCGGCGGGCGAGGACCCGGTTCGACTCGAACGGGAAGAGCGCCGGCCCAACGCGGCCCGGCCCCGGGCCGCCGCCCACGGCGGCGGCGCTCTGGAGCCTCTCGAGGCGCGCCGGCGGCAGCGAGGCCGAGATCTCCAGCACGACCCAGCGCCCGCCGCGCACCAGCGCGCGGCCGAGCTCCGCGACCTCGAGGTCGGGCGTCGTCTTGAGGAAGAACAGGCGGGAGGGGTCGACGCCCGGCAGGGCCGCGACGGAGAGGGCTCCCGCTTCGAGCGCCGCAGCGACCAGCGCGCCGGCGGAGAGCGCGCCGCCGCGCGAGCAGAGCAGGAGCTCGCGGTCGGCCTCGACCCAGTAGTCGGCGCCGGCGAGCGTGCGCAGGCGCTCGGCCGGAGACTCCTCACCCGAGTTGATGGTCGCGACCACGCACTCGTCGCGAGCGGGCGGCGCCGCCTGCGCGGCGGCTGCGAGGCCGAGCAGCGGGAGCGCGAGCAGCAGGGACAGCATCCGCCGGAGCGGCCGGCGGGCCGGTTCGTCTCGATGGGACATGCGCGAACGGTAGCGCCGAGGCCCGCGGCGCCGCCCCGTCCCGGCGGGCGGGCCAGAGCCTCAGGGGACCTGGAAGGCGTCGCGGACGAGCGAGAACGACCAGGAGCCGTCCTCCGCCCGGTCGAGGCCGAGGACGTCGAAGCGGCACGGCCGCTGGGAGCGGTTGCGCGCCAGGAACATCGCTGCCGCGCGCGCCAGCCGCTCCTGCTTGCGCCGCCCGACCGCCTGGATCGCGGGGCCGAACTCCGCGCTCGCGCGCGCCTTGACCTCGACGAAGCAGAGCGTCTCGCCGTCGAGCGCGACGAGATCGATCTCGCCCTGGCGGGTCACCAGGTTGCGCTCGACGATCACGTAGCCGAGCGAGCACAGGTAGCGCTCGGCCGCGTCCTCGGCCGCGGCGCCGCGCGCGCGCGTGTTGGGGAGGTCCCGGAAGCCGCCCAGCTCGCGGCCCCCCTGCCCTCGCCGCGGGCTCATCCGCTCCTGCGCTTGAAGCGGGTGCCCTGCGGCGTGTCCTCGAGCACGACCCCCTCGGCGGCCAGCTCGTCGCGGATGCGATCCGCCGCCTGGAAGTCGCGCCGCCGGCGCGCTTCCAGCCGGGCCTCGATGCGCTCGCGGATGCTGTCGTCGGTGGGTCCGGCCGCGGCCCCGCCGGCCGCCGCCTCGCCGTCCCAGAAGAGGACGCCCAGCACCGAGTCGGCCCGGTGCAGCGCCCGTTCGACGGTGTCCCGGTCCGCCTCGCCGACCTCGCCCCGCTCGATCGCGACGTTGACGTCGCGCACGAGCTCGAAGAGCGCGGCCAGCGCGGCCGAGACATTGAGGTCGTCCGCCAGCGCGCGACCGAACTCTGCGAGGAAGGCGGCGGCGCGGCCCTCCAGGACGGCTCCCCCGCCACCGGCTTCGCGCGCGCCCGCGGCGGCGTGCCGGAGCCGGAAGAGCATCTCGTCGACCCGCTTCAGCGCGCTCGCCGAGCCGCGCAGCCCGTCGAAGGTGAAATTGAGCTTCTGCCGGTAGTGGACGGAGACCAGCGCGTAGCGGATGGCACGCGGCGAGAGCCCGCGCTCGAGCAGGTCGCGCAGCGTGTACTGGTTGCCCAGGCGTTTCGACATCTTCTCGCCGTCCACGAGCAGGTGCTCCGAGTGGAGCCAGTAGCGGACGAAGGGACGCCCGCTGGCCGACTCGCTCTGCGCGATCTCGTTCTCGTGGTGCGGGAAGACGTTGTCCACGCCGCCGCAGTGGATGTCGAAGGTCTCGCCCAGGTACTTCGCGCTCATCGCCGAGCATTCGATGTGCCAGCCCGGGCGGCCCGGACCCCAGGGGGAATCCCACGCCGGCTCGCCGGGCTTGGCTCCCTTCCAGAGCACGAAGTCCTTGGCGTCCTCCTTCTCGTAGTCGTCGCTGGCCACGCGCGCACCCTGGCGTGCGCCGGACAGGTCGATGCCCGACAAGCGGCCGTAGTCGGGGTCCGCGGCGATCCGGAACCAGATCGAGCCGTCGCTCTCGTAGGCGAAGCCGCGCTCGACCAGGCGCTCGATGATCGCGACCATCTCGGTGACGTGCCGGGTGGCCCGCGGATAGACGTCGGCGGGCCTCACTCCGAGCACGCGCAGGTCGTCGTGGAACGACGCGATGAAAGGGGCCGTGAAGTCGTCGAGCGAGCGGCCGGCGGCGAGCGCTCCCGCGATCGTCCGGTCGTCGACGTCGGTGAGGTTCATCACCTGGAAGGGGTCGTAGCCCAGGAAGCGCAGCGAGCGGCAGAGCAGGTCCTCGAACAGGAACGTGCGCAGGTTGCCGATGTGGACGTGGTTGTAGACGGTCGGGCCGCAGGTGTACAGCCCCACGCGCGGCGGGGCGAGCGGCTCGAAGCGCTCGAGGCGGCGACCGAGAGTGTTGAAGAAGCGCACCTCGGGTCGGCTCACGACGCGGCCCCCCCGGCGCGCCCGGGACCGATGAGCGCTGGCGCGCGGCGTCGGCTGCTCATGCCGTCGCCTGCTGGAGATACGGCAGCTTGCGCAGGCGGCGCAGCGTCAGCTCCTTGCGCAGCCCGGTCAGGCGCTCGAAGAACAGGATGCCGTCGAGGTGGTCGAGCTCGTGGCAGATCGCGCGCGCCAGGAGCCCCTCGCCCGCGATGCGCAGCGCGCCGCCGCGCGCGTCGAGCGCCTCGACCACGACCCGGCGCGGGCGGTCCACCCGCTCGGAGAGCCCCGGAATCGAGAGACAACCCTCGTCCTCGCGCTGGCGCCCCTCGCTCTCGACCAGGCGCGGATTGACCAGCACGTGGAGCTCCGGCCGGCCCGCGGCGCCGCCCACGTCGACCACCGCCGCGCGCAGGCTGACGCCGATCTGGGGCGCTGCCAGGCCGACGCCCGGGGCCGCGTACATGGTCTCGGCGAGATCCTCGACCAGGCGCTCGAGCTCCGCGTCGAAACGCTCCACTTCGCGCGCCGGGCGGCGCAGTACGGGGTCGGGATAGAGGACGATCTCGCGCAGCGACATCAGTCGCCGGACGCTAGCAGTTTTTCGACCGCCGCCGCCACCTCGCGATCGTGGCGCTGCGAGCGCAACGCCTCGAGCATCTGGCGCGGATCCGGGTTGCCGACCAGCGCCCGCTCGAGACCGGCGCGATCGATGCGCAACAGGCGCGAGCGCTCCAGCACGCGGACCGTCGCCGGCCACGGGCGGTGCTCGAGCAGCGCGCGCTCGCCGAACAGGTCGCCGGTGGTGAGCACTCGCAACTGGTGGAGCTTGCCGTCGGGAGTCGAGACGAACGCCTCGAGCTGACCGCGCACGACCAGGAACATGCGCTCGATCGAGCTGCCCCGTTCGGCCACCAGCTCGCCCTGCTCCCACACCATCAGGGCGGCACCCGCGAACAGGCGCTTGAGCTGGTCGCCGCCCAGCTTGCGCACCAGGTCGGAGGCCGCCACGCTCTCCCAGATCTGCTGCGCCTCGAGCGGCGAGAGGCGGGCGAGTGGGTCCAGCTCCTCCTGCCCCGAGAGCAGCCCCTCGATCGCCAGCACACGGCTGTGCTCGAGCTGTTTGAGCCGCTGCAGGCGCTGCACCCGGGCCTGGACCTGCTCCTCGTCCGGAGCCACGCGAGCGACCTTGGTGAGCAGCGCGAGCGCCTTGTCGTGGAAGCCCTGCTGGGTATAGCTGTCGGCGACCAGCAGGTACTCGTCGAGGGCCTTGGCGCCCTTGCCGAGCCGGATGTAGACGTCCGCCAGCCTCAGATGGGAGTGGAGGTCCTGGGGCTGCGCCCTGACCCGGCTCTGGAGGCGCTCGATCGCCTCCTCCCAGCGCTCCAGGACGATCAGGTCCTCGACCGAGTGCGCCTCCGTCGGCCGCGCGGGCGCCTCCCCTTTGCCGAAAAATTTCCTGAGCATGGCGGTGGGCCGTGCGCGTCGTCTCTCGGCCGGGGTTTCCGATTCCGAGGATAACAGGGGCCCGCCGGGCTGTCGAGCCGCCCTGCCGCCGGGGTGGGACCGACCCACCTCGCGACCAGGGGCCCCACCCCTGGCAGGGACCTTGCTGTTGTCCTCTGCGGGTGGTCCGTGGAGGTGGCGAACATGAACGCGAGAACCCGCATCACGATGACGGCCGCGGCGGCCCTGCTCGGCGCCGCGACGACGCTCTTCGCTCAGGAGCGCGAGCTCGAAGCGCAAGAGAGCTACTCCTACGTGCGCACGCTGGACGGGCGCGCGACGCTGGCGTCGCAGGGCTCCGCGCCGGGCGAGGAGGCGACCGTCAACCAGCCGCTGCTGACCGGCGACCGGGTCGCCGTGGCGCGCGGCGCGCGGGTCGAGATCGCGCTGGCCGATCGCAATCTGGTGCGGGTCGGCGGGGGCTCCGTCCTGGTGCTGACCCGGGTCGCCTTCTCCGGGGATCGCGGCGAGCGCTCGACACTGCTCGATCTCGAGGACGGTGAGCTGGTCCTCACCGTGACCGAGGATGCGCTCGGCGACGCCCTGCCCGAGGTCCGCACTCCGGGCGGCGAGGTCGTCATCCACCGTCCCGGCACCTACCGGATCGCGACCGCACCGGAGGGCTGGACCGAGGTCGTGGTGCGCGAGGGCTTCGCCGAGGTGGTCACCGGGCGGGGCTCGACGCTGGTGCGGGAGGCCGAGTCGGCCTACGTCGCGCTGAGCCGGCAGGGTGCCGACATCGCCGACGCCGGGCCCTTCGATTCCCTCGAGCGCTGGGGCGACGAGCTCGCGGCCGGCGCCCGCCAGGCGGAGCTCTACGTCGAGCCCGAGCTCAGCTACCAGGCGGCACCGCTCGCCGACTACGGCAGCTGGGTGAGCGTGAACTCGGCCTGGTACTGGCAGCCGCGCGTCGCGGCCGGCTGGCGGCCTTACTGGGACGGCCGCTGGGGCTGGACGCCGTCCGGTCTGACCTGGATCTCGGACGAGCCCTGGGGCTGGATGCCCTACCACTACGGGAGCTGGGCTTCGATGCCCGGTTACGGCTGGCTCTGGCGGCCGGGACGTCTCTACTCCCCGGCCTGGGTCTACTGGCACTGGAGCGACGACTGGGTGGGCTGGTGCCCGACCGGCTACTACACGAACTGGTACGGCCCGTGGGGCTACGGCTATGGCTCCGGGTACGGCTATGGCTACGGCTTCCGCTGCGGCATCTACGGGTGGGCGGGCGGAAACTGGGGCTTCTACAACGACTGGAACTTCGCCCCGAACTACTGCCTGCGCCGCCGCGACCAGCGGCGTCACCACCGCCGCGGCGGCGACCTCGGCCGCGAGCTCGGACCGCACGTTCCGCGCGGCCTGGTGACCACCGAGACGCGCGGACTGCCGCGCGAGCGCCTCGGCGACCGGGGCTTCGTCCGCACCGAGCTGGCGCGCCGCGGGAAGCTCCGCCCGGACGCCGACTTCGCCGACGTCACCGACTTCGTCGCCCGCAAGCGCGATCTGCCGCGCCAGGTGAGCGACGTGATCCGCTCCGAGCCCGGAGCTCGCGTGCGCCTGGCCGAGGTTCCCGAAGCTGCCGACGGGCGGCCGCGTGCCGGAGACCGAGGCCGCGGGGACTCGAACACGAATGCGGACGCCGACACGCGTGGTCGCCGCGGCGATGGCTCGTCCGGCGACGGCGACGGGAACGGCCGAGTCTTCACCCGCCCGCGCGGCGACGGCGACGCCGGCACCACGGTCACCCGTCCACACGAATCCGCGCGTCGTCCCGCAGCAGCGCACCGGGCCGCGCGGCGACGGCGAGGCCGGCGGCGGCGCCACGGTCACCCGTCCGCGCACGCTGCCCCCAGCCAGTGGCGACACGAATCCGCGCGTCGTCCCGCAGCCCCGCACCGAGGCGCGCAGCGACGCGGGGCGGCTGCGCCCGGGCGGCGCGGTCGAGATCGACTCGAACGGCCGCGTCCGCCCGTTCCAAGCCCCGTCGGGGGAGACGAACCGCGGCAGCTTCTCCCGCTCCGCACCCGACAGCCGTTCGGGCTCGGCGGACCGCCAGGGCTGGCGCTCGCGCGAGAGCTGGAGCGGGATCTCGGAGCGGTCGATGCGCTCCCCCTCGCAGTCCGGCAGCTACGTTCCCCAGGCACGGCGGGCCGAGCCGGTGCAACGCGTCCTGGGCGGCATCCGCTCCGGCGGCACGGGCGGCTCCGACCGCGCCCGGCCGTCGCCGAGCTACGTCCCGCGCAGCTCGGGCGACGGCGTCTCGCGGCCGGGCGCGCCGCGCACCACCGGCCCGAGCTACCAGCGTCCCAGCGCGCCGCCGTCGTCCGGAGCCCCGGGTGTGCGCTCGACGCCGCGCAGCGGCGGAGCGTCGGCGTCGCCGTCGCGCCCCCCCTCGGGCGGCTCTTCGTCCCGGTCCGGCTCCTCGGCCTCGGCGCCCTCGCGCGGCTCGTCCGGGGGCTCCCGTTCGGGGGACGGCGGCTCGCGCGGCTCCTCGCGCGGCTCGTCGCGCGGGCCGAGCTCCTCGCCGCGCCGCTCGGGCGGCGGCTGAGCGCGGCGGCAGCCGGTCCGCACCGGCCCGTGCTGTAGGATCCCGGGCTTGTGCGGCTCGATTCGCTCCTGCGCTTCCTGTTCGTCCTCTACTGTCTCGAGGCCGGCCTCTTCCTCGCCGTGACGCCGTGGACCCCGACCTGGGAGCGCCTCTTCGCGCTGCTCGGCGACGGCCCGCTGCGCGACTGGACGCTGGACGCCTGGGGTCGAGCGCTGGTGACCGGATTCGGCCTGGTTCACCTCGTCTGGGTCTCCCACGACCTCGATCAATTCCTGCACCGGGCGCCCGGCCGGTGAGTGCGCCCCGGCTGCTCGCGATCTCCGACCGGAACCTGCTGGGCGTCACCGGCTGGAGCGCCTGGTGCGCGAGCCTCGGCGCGGCCGGCGTCCCCGCGCTCCAGGTGCGCGAGAAGGACCTCGACGACCGCTCGCGCGTGGACCTGGCGCGCGCGGCCCGTGAGGCGCTGCCGGCGACCACCCTCGTGGTGCTCAACGGCCGGGCCGATCTCGCCCGCGCGGCCGGCGCCCAGGGCGTCCACCTGCCCGGGGACGGCCTGCCGGTCGCCGCCGCCCGCCGCGTCGCGCCCGCCCCGTGGCTGGTGGGGCGCTCGACCCACTCGCTCGAGCAGGTCGAGAGCGCGCGCGACGAAGGGGCCGACTACGTCGTCTTCGGACCGGTGTTCGAGACGCCGTCCAAGGCCGGCCGGCTCGCGCCGCGGGGCCTGGAGGAGCTCGCGGCGGCCGCCCGGACCGGGATCCCCGTGCTCGCCCTGGGCGGACTCGACGAGG
The DNA here is from genome assembly GCA_017860005.1 of Acidobacteriota bacterium. Lineage (GTDB taxonomy): Bacteria > Acidobacteriota > Thermoanaerobaculia > Multivoradales > JAGPDF01 > JACTMI01. The sequence continues at coordinate 8,517 of JAFNAE010000055.1, forward strand.
GCGAGCGCTTCGACGCGGCGCTCGCCGCTGGCGCCTGGGGGATCGCCGGCGTGCGGGCCTTCGTGGACCCCGCGCGCGCCGCGGCGCTCGTGCGGCGACTGCGCGAGGCGGAGGCGGCGCGATGAGCTCGATCCTGGGTCTCGGTCTCGACATCGTGGACCTCGCCCGCATGGGGCGGCTCCTCGAGCGCCACGGCGCCGCGGCGCTGGCCCGAATCTGTCGCGAGGGCGAGGCGCGCATCGCCGACGGCCCCGGGCGCGTGGCCCACGTCGCCGGCCTGTTCGCCGCCAAGGAGGCGGCGATGAAGGCGCTCGGCACGGGCTGGGCCCAGGGCGTCGGCTTCCAGCAGATCGAGGTCGTGCGCGCCGCCTCCGGCGCCCCCGGCCTGCGCCTCCACGGCGAGGCGCTCGCGCGCTCGCACGCGCTGGGCGTCGAGCGGCTGCACCTCTCGATCACCCACGACGCGCGCACCGCTGCGGCCGTCGTGGTCCTGGAAGGCGGCGCGCGGGAGGCCGACCGGTGAGCCGCTCGCCGCTCGGATCCCGGGCGCTCTACCTGCTCGTCTCGGGCGCCGTCTTCGCGCTCGACCAGTGGACGAAGTGGCTGGTGGAGAGGACCGTGCCGCTGCACGGCGCGCGCGGCGTCGTGCCCGGCCTGTTCGAGATCTCCCACGTGCGCAACACCGGCGTCGCCTTCGGCCTCATGCAGGCGCGCGGCGACCGGCTGGCGACCTGGCTCCTCGCGCTGTTCGGCTTCGGCGCGCTGGCGCTCGTCTCGTGGTTCTTCGCGCGCACGCCGCTCCACCACCGGCGCATGCTCTGGGCGCTCGCGCTGGTGCTCGGGGGCGCGCTCGGCAACCTCCACGACCGGCTCACGGCGGGCGCGGTCACCGATTTCCTCGGCTTCTTCTACGGCAGCTACCGCTTCCCGGACTTCAACGTCGCCGACAGCGCGATCACCGTCGGGATCGGCCTCGTTCTGCTCGATGCCTTCCTCCAGCCCGCGGCGCCCGACCGGGCCGCCGCCGGACCGTGACCGCCGCGCCCACCCGCTCGATGCGCGTGCCGGAGACCTGGGCCGGCGCGCGGCTCGATCGCGCCCTGGCGGAGCACCTCGGCGTCCCGCGCAATCAGATCCAGGGCTGGCTCAGGGCGGGGCTCGTACGTCTCGACGGCGCCGCGGTGGTGAAGGCCGGCACGAGCCTGCGCCCCGGCCAGTCGCTCGCCTGGGAGGAGCCGCCGGCGCGCGCCGAGCGCCTGGTCGCGGAGCCCGGCGAGCTGTCGGTGCTGCACGAGGACGCGCACCTGATCGCGATCGACAAGCCGGCGGGCCTGGTCGTCCATCCGGGCGCCGGGCGCGCCTCGGGCACGCTCGTCCACCGCCTGCTCGCGCGCTATCCGGAGCTGGCGGGGGTCGGCGGCCCGGGCCGCCCCGGCATCGTCCACCGTCTGGACCAGGGCACCACCGGAGTGCTCGTCGTCGCCCGCGACGCTCCCACCTATCAACGCCTGGTGCGCGAGTTCGCCGCACGCCGGGTCGACAAGCGCTACCTCGCCATCGCCTGGGGCGCGCCGCGCGCGCTCGCGGGCGAGATCGAGGCGCCGGTCGGGCGGCATCCACGCCAGCGCAAGCGCATGGCGGTGGTCGCTCGCGGCCGCCCGGCGCGCACCGGCTGGCGGTGCCTGGCGGCCGCCGGCCCGGTCTGCCTGTTCGAGCTGCGCCTGTGGACCGGGCGCACGCACCAGATCCGCGTTCACCTCCGCCACCTCGGCCATCCGCTGGTGGGCGACCCGCTCTACGGCGAGGGGCGCGGGCGCGCTCTCGCCGGCGCCGCCAAGCAGGCGCTGGCGGAGTTCTCCCGTCCCGCGCTGCACGCTTGGCGCCTCGCCCTCGACCATCCCGCCACCGGCACGCGACTGACGCTCGAGGCGCCGGTGCCCGCCGACCTGGTCCGCCTGTGGAGCGCGGCGACCGGCACGGCCTTCCCCGGGCTCGAGCGCGATTGATGGAGAAACGGCGGCCGGGAGGCCGCCGCGGAGGATCGAAGTTGGAGCGGGCAACGGGATTCGAACCCGCGACTTTCAGCTTGGGAAGCTGACACTCTACCAGCTGAGTTATGCCCGCCCGCCGGCGGCGACAATCTAGCCCGCGCTCCGGCGCCGGTCAAGCGCTTGCGCGCTCGCGGCGAGCCGCTATACTGATCGCCGCGATGCAGGCCTCGGGAACCGACCGCAGCGATCTCGACCGCGCCGAGTCGCTCTACTTCCTGCCGGACTCGCCCATGTCGGCGGGCGAGCTTCGTCAGCTGCTCGCACACGGCTCTCCCGAGCGTCGCGCGTGGGCGGTCTCGCACCTTCTCCGCTACGCGGACTGGGACGACATCTGGGTCTTCGTGACGCGCGACGACGTGCGCGAGCTGCTCCCCGCGCTCGACCTGCCGCCCGGCCTGCGCGCGGCCTGGGCGCGCATCCTCAAGGTCGAGGAAGTGCCGAGCGTCGGCAGGCCCTAGTCCGGCTGCTGCGGCGCCGCCTGGGCCGCCCGTTCGGCGAGCAGTTCGCGCGCCCGCTGGCGCGCCTGCTCGATCACCGAACGGACCTTCTCGGCGGGCAACAGGAAGACTCCGAGCGGCCCGACTTCGACCTCGCCGCGACCCAACGAGATCAGGTCGGCCATCAGGTTCGACGGATTCGAGAGCGCGTCGCTCTTGGCCTTCGACATCACCGTCACCAGCACGCCCGCCGCGCGGCCGTCGGCCGCGAAGTAGGGCATGCCGAGCTGGGTGGCGTTGCCGGCGGTGACGATCCACGCCGGACGCGGCTTGCGGATCTCACCCGCGACGCGCACGACGTCGAAGTAGGGTACCCGGTCGAACGCCGACGACAGACGCGACACCGCGGCCAGCTCGTCTCCCGCGCGAATCGGCGCGGCATCGGAGAAGTCCACCGCGGGAAGCGCCGGCACGGGCGGCTCCTCGATCTGCACGAAGGCGAGGTCGAGGTCGGTGTCGGCCGCAGCCAGGAACGCCTTGTGCTCGGTCGCGCCGCCGTCGAGGTAGACCCGGATGTCGGTCGGGGTGACCTTCATCTTGAAATCGCCGCCGCCCATCTCCGCCAGAAGGTCGAGGAAGCGGTTGGCCGAGAAGTGCGAGTTCCAGACCAGCACCAGCCCGGAGGGGTCGACGAGGGCACCCTGAACCTCCTGGGTGGACTCCTCGGGCTCACCACCGCTCTCGGATTCGGAGCGCACGGTGATCTTCAGGTTGACGATCGCCGGAGCGGTGCGCTGCACCACGGCGGCCCAGTCGGCGGCGTTCGCCGGCGACGGCGGGATCAGCAGCCACGACAGGGCGGCGAGGGCGACGGCGGTGCGGGTCATCCTGAACCTCCGGAGACGAGCGCGGGCGCGGGCCAGTCCGGCTCGAGGAAGACGAAGTGGGTGCGCCACTGCCGGCGCACGAACAGCGCGATGACCGCCGGACGCTCCGCGATCACGCCCGACATCGCGGCCTCGAAGCCGGCGACGTCGGCGACCGGGCGCCCGGCGACGGAGAGCAGCAGGTCGCCGGCGGCCAGACCGCCCATCTGGGCCCAGCCGCCGGACGTGACCTCGGTCACCAGCACGCCGGCCTGGTCGCGCTCCCACTGGCTCGCGACCCGGTCGAGGAACCCGATCTCCCTCACCGCGAACTCGAGCTCGAGCTGGCGCGCCGTGCGGGCCTCCTCCGTGGCGGGCGGCCGTGCCTCCAGCCGCACGCCGATCTCGATCCGGCGCCCGCCGCGCACGATCCCGAGCACGATCTGCTCGCCGATCGTGCGCGTCTCGATCTCGCGCTCGAGGTTCTCGGTGTCCTGCACGCGCTCGCCCTCGACCGGCGCCCCCTCGAGCGCGACCACCACGTCGCCGACCTGGAGGCCGGCGCGCTCGGCCTCCGTCCACGGGTAGACCTCGGTGACGCGGAAACCGCGCAGCCCGGCGGCATCCAGCAGGCGCGCCAGATCGGCGGTGACCACCTGGGTGCGCACGCCGAGCCACGGCTTGGCGAGCTCGCCCCCCCAACGCGCCGACGCCGGCTCCGCCAGGCGCGCCACCGCGAGCAGCCGCTCGTTGCCGCGGCGCAGCTCGAGCAGCGACTCGCCACCGGAGGCCGCGGCGAGCGCGCCCGCCAGATCGTCGAGCCCGCGCACCTCGCGTCCGCCCAGCGCGGTGACCAGGTCGCCGACCTCGACCGGCGGCTTCGCGCCCGCGGCCGCATAGCCGGCGCGCAGGCTGGTCACCAGCACGCCCGAGCGCGGCGACAGGCGGCGCACCAGCCCCATCGGGCCGGTGACCTCCTGTCCGGTCAGGCCGAGGCGGCGAAACTCCGCCTGGCTGCCCCGCGCCTCCTCCATCTCCTCGGCGTCGACCGCGAGCGCGAGCCGCTCCCCTCCGCGCTCGACCTCGAGCGGCACCGCCGCGCCGATCGGCAGCTCGGCGAGCGAACGATAGAGATCCGGCACCTCGGTGAAGAACCGCACCGCGACGGGCCGCCCCGCGGCGGCGAGCAGCACGTCGCCGGCCACGAGCCCGGCCCGCGCGGCCGGCGAGCCGGGGACCACGGTGGCCACCAGGGCGCCGTCCTGCCGCCCGAGCTTGCCCACCGGCAGCACGGAGAAGCCCATCCAGGCTCGTCGTACGCGCCCCTCCGCGAGCACCTGCGCGAGCACCCGGCGCGCGATGGCGGCCGGGATCGCGAACCCCATGCCGCCGCCGCCCAGCTCGTTGATCCCGACCACGTCGCCGTCCAGGTCGAGCAGCGGCCCCCCCGAGTTGCCGGGGAGGATCAGGGCGTCGTGCTGGATCCACTGCGTGAACAGGCCCGTGGGGCCGCCGTCGCCCAGGTCGAGATCCTCGATCTCGTTGCCCAGGAAGTCGGTGAACACGCGCCGCGCGTTGGAGACGATGCCGAGCGTGACCGAGGAGGAGAGGGTCAGCGGATTGCCCATCGCGAGCACCGCGTCTCCCACCTCGAGCGCGCGCTCCGAGAAACGCGCCGGGGCCAGCGGCGCCGCTCCCGCCGCACGGCGCTCGAGCCGCAGCCGAAGCACGGAGAGATCAGTGAGCGGGTCGTGGGCGACGACCTCGGCGTCGAGCACCTCGCCGCTGGTGAGGGTCGCGGTGATGCGCGTGCTGTCGCCCGCCACGTGGTAGTTGGTCAGGACGTGGCCCTGCGCCGTGATCAGCACCCCGCTGCCGGCGCCGGGTGCGCGTTGGGCGCGACCGTCCTCGAAGCGCTCCGTGACCACGGTCAGATTCACCAGCGCCGGCCACACGCGCGCGAGCGCGGCGGCCACGCGCTCGGCCGAGGCCGCGCCGCGCTCGTCGGCCGTGCCCTGCGCGAAGGGCACCGGCGCCGGCGCGGCCGCCCCGGCTTCGGTCCGCGCGCGGACGCCGCTCGTGCCCGCCGCCGCGAGCGCGAGCGCGGCGACTGCCAGCCGGCGGGAGGACGGCGCCACCGCTCAGCCGTCTCCGTCGAGCAGGTTGCCGAGCGGACCGAGGATCGATCCCTCTTCGCGCCGGCCGCCGCGCAGCAGGCCGGACGCCTGGACCACCCGCGCGGAGAGCCGGGCGAACGGCAGCGTCTGCAGCCAGACCCGGCCGGGGCCGGTCACCGAGGCGAAGAAGAGACCCTCGCCGCCGAACAGGAAGGTCTTGACTCCGCTCACCATCTGGATGTCGTACTGGACGCGCGGCTCGAAGGCGACCAGGCAGCCGGTGTCGACGCGCAGCGTCTCGCCCGCCTCGAGCTCGCGCTCGACGATGGTGCCACAGGCGTGGACGAACGCGAGGCCGTCGCCCTCGAGCTTCTGGAGGATGAACCCCTCGCCGCCGAACAGCCCGGCCCCGAGCCGCTTCTGGAAGGCGATGCCGACCGAGATCCCCTTGGCGGCGCACAGGAACGCGTCCTTCTGGCACAGCATCGTGCCGCCCAGCTGCTTGAGGTCGAGCGCCAGGACACGTCCGGGGTAGGGGGCCGCGAAGGAGACACGCTGGCGCTTCGCCGCCGTGTTGGAGAACACGGTCATGAACAGCGACTCGCCGGTCAGCACCCGCTTGCCGGCCGAGAGGAGCTTGCCCATCAGGCCGCCGCCCCCCGCTGCCGCGGAGCCGTCGCCGAAGATGGTCTCCATCTGGATGCCGGGGTCCATGTAGAAGAAGGCGCCCGCCTCGGCGACGCACGCCTCGCCGGGGTCGAGGACGATCTCCACGTACTGCATCTCGCCGCCACCGATCTCGTAGTCGATCTCGTGCGCGGCGGCGCCGGGCGGGGGCGGCGGCGGTGCGGCCCCGGGAGCGGCGAAGGCGGCCGCGAACTGCGGCACCGAGTGGAGAGCCACCCAGCCGGGCATTCCCGCGCCGAAGACATGCGCATCCCGGCCGAGCGCGCCCGACCGGATGCGCGCGATCACGGTTTCCTCGGGATACGGGCCTTCCTGGCGACCCGCCACGGCCACGTACCAGCTCGCCTCGCTCATCGGCGCCCCTTTCGCATCGGCGGTCGAGTGTATCGGGCGCCGCGCGAGGCGGACAAGCGGCGGCTCAGGGCGAAACGGACGGCGGTTCCGGCAGCTCGGCCACGAAGAGGAACGGCCAGAGCTTGCCGGTGAGGAAGAACCGGCGCCGTTCCGGATCCCAGGCGATGCCGTTGAGCACGTCGGCGCGCGCCCGTTCGGACGGCTCGAGCAGGCCCGAGGCGTCCCACGCTCCGGTTACCTCCCCACTCCTCGGGTCGATGCGCAGGATCTCGTCGCTCTGCCAGACGTTGGCGAACAGGGAGCCGTCGGCCCATTCGAGCTCGTTGAGGTAGGGGACGGCGCGACCGTCGCGGCGCACCGCCAGGTGGCGCAGGGGCCGCAGGTCGTCCGCCGCCCGGAAGACCAGCACCCCGCTGCCGTCGCTCTGCACGAGCTCGCGGCCGTCCGAGGCGAGTCCCCACCCCTCGCCCCGATAGGACAAGGTGCCCGCCGGCACGAGATCCGGCAGTGTCCACAGGCGGGCGCGCTCCTCGCGCCAGGTGAGCTGGACGAGCCGGCCGCCGATCTCGGTCAGACCCTCGCCGAACTCGCCGGGCGCGAGCGCGACCGAGCGCAGGATCCGGCCCGTCGCCGGGTCCAGCTCCCGCAGCGTCGAGCGGCCGTAGAGGCCGGTGCTCTCGTAGAGGCGGCCCCGCACCCACGCCAGGCCCTGCGTGAAGGCATCCGGGTCGTGCGGGAGGGCCGCGAGCACGCGCACGGGCATCACGCGCACCGGCGCCGGTGCGGCGGCGCCCGCTCCTCCGCCGCCCGCGCACGAGAGCGCGACCAGAGCCAGGGTGGAGCTCGCGGCGCCGCGCCGCCCGGCCGGGCTCACGGGGCCGGCGCCTCGGGCGCGAAGCCGCAACCGTAGGGGTCGCCCGGAGGCTGCGCGCCGATCGGCTCGCCGGGCGGCTCGGGCAGGGCGCCGCGGAGCGGCTCGCGCGGCGGCACCGCCCGCGCCAGGTGGCGGCCGATCTCGGCGGCGAGCGCCGCGAGGTGCGCCCGCTCGCCGGCGTCGAGCGGCGCGACCTTGTCGACCCGCTGCAGCAGGTCCGAGAGCGCAGCGTCGACGCGCGAACGAACCCATGGCGCCGCGCGCTCGTCCGCGGAGAGGCCGACCATGCGCTCCACCAGCACGCGCTGGACGACGCGCGCGAGCTCCGCTTCGCGGGCGGGCAGCAGAGCGGGGTCCTCGAACACGCGCCCGACCAGCACCTCGAGCAGCTCGGCGAAGTCGAGCGCCTGGGGGTCGCGGCGGTGGAAGTCGACCAGGCGCGCGGCGCGCCCCGGCTCGAGCAGGACGCGGAGGACCAGGTCGGCGGCGCTCGCCGCCGCGCCCAGCGCGTCGAACGCAGGCTCGGTGCGCGAGGCGAGCTGCTCGCCGCTCCGGTCGTGCTCGGGAGGCCGGGGCAGCAGCACCCCGAGGGCCCCCTCCGGCACGTCGAGCGACACGGGAGCCAGGGCTTCGAGCAGCGCATCGAGGGCCCGGCGCTGCCGCTCCGTCGCCACCGGCGTCGCGGGCGGCTGGCCGTCGCCGCCGAGCGCGTGGCGGTACTCGAGGCCGCCGATCAGCTTGCCCGCCGCCGCGATCTGGAAGCGGTGGTGGAAGTAGACGGTGGCGAACACCTCCTCGAGCTCGGCCAGAGGCCGGCCCGCGGCCAGGTTGGCGGCGCCGAAGCGTGCCAGCGCGATCCGCCTCACCCGCAGCGTGCGCCGCAGCGCTGCGACCGGGTCGGAGCCGTTGTCCCACAGGCTCGCCAGCGGGTTCGCCGCGCCCGGCGGCCGCGCGTCGGCATCGGACAGCAGGAGGAGGCCGTGGTCGAGCGTGTCCCGGACGATGCGCTCGAGCGCCGCGGATTCGTCCGCGCCCGGCGGGAACTCGGAGTAGGCCCAGCGCACCGCCGCCGCGTCCCACTCCCCCACTCCCGAGGTGTAGGCGCGCGCGAAGTCGAGCTCGCCATCCTGGTTGACGGTGACGAGCGGCGCCGGATAGTCCATCACCGAAGCGCGGCCCAGCGCAGAGCCCGCGAAGTTGTGGGCGAGCCCGAGCGTGTGACCGACCTCGTGCGCGGAGAGCTGTCGGATGCGGGCGAGCGCGAGCTGGATCGGGTCGTCCGCCGCACCGGTGCCGGTGCGCGCCACGCCCGCGAGGCCCTCGAACAGGAGCCGGTCCTGGCGGATGCGCAGCGAGCCGAGCGAGACGTGGCCCTTGAGGATCTCGCCGGTGCGCGGATCGATCACCGCGCCGCCGTACGACCAGCCGCGCGTCGCGCGGTGCACCCACTGGATGAGGTTGTAGCGCAGGTCGAGCGGATCCGCCCCCTCGGGCAGGAGCTCGACGCGGAACGCGTCCTCGAATCCGGCGGCGTCGAACGCGCTCTTCCACCAACCGGCGCCCTCGACGAGCGCCGAGCGGACCGGCTCGGGAGCGCCCGGGTCCACGTAGTAGACGAGCGGCCGGCGCACCGGACCGCGCTCCGCCCCGGGGTCCAGGCGTTCCAGCCGGTGGCGCGCGATCCAGCGCCGCTCGACCGGACGGTCGAGCGGTGCCGCATGGTCCACGAAGGAGATCGCGAACGAGCCCATGCGCGGATCGTGCTCGCGCGGCCGGTAACCCTCCTCCGGCAGCGCGATCAGGGACTGGTGCAGCACCAGCGTCACCGACTGCGGATCCGGCGCCACGGCGCGCACCTCGCCGCCCACGCCCGTGCCGGCGAAGGTGAGCACGCTCTCGAGCTCGAGGTTGCGCGGGAAGGCGCGGCAGGCATCGAGGTCGATCGCGCTGCGCTCGCGATCGAGGTTCCAGGCGCCCTGGCCGGCGGCGGCGAGCCGGCTCGCGACGCCGTGTGCGTCGCGCAGCAGGAACCCCGAGAGGTCGACGAGCAGGCGGCCGGCCCCGTCCTGGGCGAGGATCTCGGCGCCCCACAGCACCGAGGTCGCGAACGACTCGCGCACGGCCGCGGCCTCCGCGGCGCCGGCGCCGAGCGCGCGGAAGCGCAGATTGGGCACCTCCAGCAGCACGCGCGAGCCGACGCGCCGCAGCGCCACCACCCTCGTCTCGCCGAGCTGGCCGCGGTCGAGACCGACCGGGGCCGAGCCGAGGCCGGTCACGACGCCCTCGACGTAGAGGTACTCGCCGATCGTCCCGTGCGGACCGCTCGGCGCCGGCAGGACCGCGAGCACGCGGCCGCGGGCGCGGTCGAGGCGCAGCTCGAGCAGCCCCGGCAGGATCTCGAGGCCGGCGGTCTGGCGCTGGAACTCGGGGCTGGCGGGCTCGCCGCGCTCGGCCTCGACGCCGGTCGCGGGCGGCCCCGGGCCGGCGCCGGCGCACGCCCAGGCGAGCCACGCCGCCGCCAGCGCGGCGCCCAGCCGGCGCGGCACCGGAGGTCTCATCGGGCGGGCGCGAACGACCATTCGCGCGCCTCCAGGACGGCGGTGCGCCCGTCGGTGAGCAGGAAGCTGCCGGCGGTGCGCACGGTGGCCTCCTTGCCGGTCAGGCGCAGCGTGATCGGTCCGGTCGACAGGCGCTGTCGGCCTTCTACGATGGGCGCGAACAGGCGCAGCATGTCGGCCTCGCGCAGCGCGCGCATGGTGGCGCGCTCGCCGCCCGCCGAGAGCTCGAAGCGGGCGAAGTCACCCGGCTCGACCTCCGCGATCCGGGCGTGGCCGATCGAGAGATCGATGTAGTTGGAATCGAAGAACGCGAGGTCGGTGCTCTCGTCGTTGCCCGATACCAGGGTCAACACGACCTGCCATTCGTCGCGGCGGGCGGAGGGGCGCTCGACCAGGATCTCGAGCTCGGGCAGCGACGCCTCGGGCGCGAGCGCGTCGGCCAGGTTGGCGGCCGAGAGCGACATCCGTTCGGACGCGGACGGCAGGCGCCAGAACACCGGTCCAAGCAGGCCTCCCGCCTGCCAGACCCCGACGCGGCGCAGCAGCTCCTCGACGTTGGAGGTCGCGGCGCGCACGACGCGCACGGACTCGCCCGAGGAGAGCGCCCAGGCGCCCACCACCAGCGGCGAGCGGGCCCGGAACTCGTAGACCTGGCGGTCGATCCCCTCGAGCGAGAAGCCGCGCTTGAGCTCCAGCCGCGGCTCCCGGACCAGCTCGGCCAGGTCGAGCTCGGCGGAGGTGCCGCGCGTCTTGCCCGAGCGGTCGCGCCAGATCGCGGTGCCCACCGTCACCGCGCCCAGCAGGTAGGGCCGGCCGAGCGCGTCGAGCCTGCGCACGCCCGCCTCGACGGCCTGCAGATCCCAGGCGTCGGGGTCCTCCGGCTCCCCCGGCCGCTGGCCGTAGGCGAAGACGACCAGGAAGTCGACCGCCTCGGCGAGCTCGGCGAGCTCCGGGCGCTCGATCTCGGCACGCGTCACCGTGGCGGAGAGGTAGAGACGCGCGTCCATCTCCCGGCGCAGGCGGGCAAGCGCCCGGCCGTAACCGGGGAGCGCAGCGCCGGCGTCGACGTCGAAGTGGACGCCGACCGGCAGCCGGCCGTCCCGCTCCGCGGTCAAACGCAGCCCCGCGAGCGCCTGCGCCAGCTCGGACGCCGCCGCCTCGACGTCGATCTCGGCGACCGGCCACGTCCCGGAGATCACCAGGGTCGTGCGGTCCTGGCGCGCCGCCCGCGACGGCGGCACCGGCCGGACGCGGGGGCGCCCGCCGTCCCAGTCCAGACGCGCCGCCTCGACGAAGTACTCCGTCACGCCCTGATCGGCGAGCCGGCGCAGGCCGGCCGCGTCCGGCGCGTTCGAGGCGGCGCCGATCCAGACCGCGGTGCCGGGGGGCTTGGGCGCTCGCCGCTCGGCGAAGCAGCCGCCGGACGCGAGCGCCGCCGCCAACGTGAGGAGCAGCGCTCCGGTGCGTGGGGTCATCGGACCGGGATTGTAACGATGACCTCGAATCCGCCGATAGCCCGGTTGCGGGCCACCAGCGAACCGCCGTGCTCGGCTGCGATGCGCGCGGCGATCGGCAGGCCCAGGCCGGTGCCGCTCGAGTGGGTCGAGAAGTAAGGCTCCAGGATGCGCGGGAGCAGCTCCGGGGCCACCCCCGGACCGCCGTCCGCCACCGTCACCCGGGCCGCTGCCTGATCTCCCTCCACCCGGACCTCGACGCGGCCCCGGCCCGCCGAGGCGCGCACCGCGTTCTCCAGGAGATTGCGCACTGCCCGCCCGATCAGCTTGGCGTCGAAGCGCAGGATCAGGCTCCCGGGCGGGCTCTCGAACTCGACCTCGACGCCCGGCGGTGGCGCCGTGCGGTAGGCGTCCACGACCGCGCGCACGGTCGCCACCAGGTCTCCCTCCTGGCGCTCGATGCGGGGAACCCGGCTGTAGATCGAGAACTCCGAGGCGATGTCGCGCAGCTCCTCGACCTGGCGCAGGATGTTCGACGTGCAGCGCTCGAACACCTGTTCGAAGTGCTCGCGGTCGCGCAGCCAGGCCTCGCGCAGGTGCTCGGCCGAGAGCCGGATCGGGGTCAACGGGTTCTTGATCTCGTGGGCGATGATGCGCGCCATCGCGACCCAGGCCTCGAGGCGCTGCGCCCGCACCACCCCGGTGACGTCTTCCACCACCACCAGTTCCGCGGCGTCGCCGGCTTCGGCGAGCGGAACCCGGACCACCGTCCAGTCGCGCTCGCGCTCGCCCTGCGGCTCGAGTCGTACCGCGACCTGGCCGGTCGGGCCCGACGGCGGACCCGCCAACAGCTCCGCCACCGGCGCCAGCGAGGCGTCCTCGCGCAGGCGTTCCGCCAGCGACTGGCCCGGCTCCACCCCGAGCAGCTCGCGCGCGACCCGGTTGACGATGAGCGCGCGTCCGCCCGCGTCGAGCGCCACGACGCCTGCGGTCACCGACTCGACGATGCGCTCGACCAGTCGTTTCTCGCCGACCAGGCGCTCCCGCGCCTGGGCGATGCGCCCGGCCATGCGGTCGATCGCCTCCGCCAGCGCCTCGAGCTCCGCCTCCTCGGGACGGAAACCGAGCTCGGCGGCACCGCCCGCGATGCGCCGGGTGCCGGCCACGATCTCCTCAATCGGACGCGTGAAGCGCCGCGCCAGCCGGGTCGAGGTCGCGGCCAGCAGGAGGAAGAGCGCGGCGGTTCCCAGCAGCACCCTCCGCCGCAGTCGCCCGGCCTCCGCCACCGCCTCCTCCTGCTGGGCCAGCAGGGGCATCGAGAGCACCAATCCGGCGTCGCGCGCGGGTTGTCCAGGCACCTCGAGCGGCGCGTAGAGCTCGAGGTACTCGGCATCCCCGGCCCGGGACGTGCGCCGCGCGAGCTCGTCGCCTTCGACGTCGAACGCGAGCCAGACCTCTCCGGGCAGGCGTCGCGGCAGCAGGCCGGCCGCGAACAGGTCGCGCTTCGACGAGGCGTAGATCTCGCTGCCCCAGTAGAGGTTGACCTCGTGCTGGGCCACGCGCGAGAGCAGCTCCAGCAGCGGGTCGTCGAGCGCGGTGCCAACGCCGAAGCCGGGCTCCATGGTCAGGACGTACTCTCCGAGCACGCGTTGCACGGAGTGCAGCGCGGTACGCGCCGCGAGCTCCTGCTCGGCCTGGACGCGGCGCTCGAGCGTGCGCGAGAGGAAGACGTAGAGGACCGCCGAGGGCACCAGCAGGAGCGCGGCATAGACGATCAGTAGCCGCTTCGAATACGAGCGCAGCGCGCCGCGCACGAGGCTCCGGACGGCGCTGCGCGGCAGCGCCGCCGCGAACGCTGCCACCGCGAGCAGCGCCGCGGCGAGCAGGCCGCCCGCCGCCACCGCTCCCGCGCGCTCGAGCGCGTCGCCGATCGCGAGCGCGGGCACGAACGCCGCCGCTGTGTACGGACCCGCCCGGGCCACGGCGAAGCGTGCGTCGCCTTCCGGCGTGGCGACGAACGCCGAGCCGCCGGCCGCCAGCTCTCCCGGGGCCGGCGTGTCCTGCTCCCAGGCCGAGCCGAGGAGCTCGTCCGCCGCGCCCCACAGCGCCCAGCGCACCTCGGTCGGCAGGCCATACGGGCGCTTGCGCGCCGCCCCGGCAGGCCGAAGGAGAAGCTCGACCGCTCGCCCTCGGGTCCCTCGACGACCAGCGCGGAGAGCACGTCGAAGCGCGCCAGGGGCGAGGCCCGCCAGAGCGCGAAGGCGAGATCGCCTGCCTCGGTGAGCGGCGTCTCCCGGTGCGGGAGCTCGGCGAGCGCGGCGGCGACCAGACCGCCCCGGATCCGTCCCCGCAGGCGCTCGAGCAGGTCGGCCCCGGGCGGCAGGAGCGCGCTCGCCAGCGCCTCGCTGCGCGAGCCCATCGCGAGGCGTTCGCCGCAGGTCCAGCCCGCCCCGGCGAGGAGGGCCGCGAGCAACCAGAGCGCGCCCAACGACGCGGGCGACGAGAGCGCCCCGCGTCGCACGGAGGCGGCCGCCGCCGCGCCGGCGAGCACGAGCGCCGGCAGGGCGAGAGCCGGGCGATCCGCGAGCGCGGCGCCGAGCGCGGCCAGCGCGGCCGTGGCCCAGGCGCGACCCTCGCCGGCCCCCGGGACCTGCGCGGCGCCGCCCGCCGCGACCAGCCCGAAGACTGCCGCCGCGAGCGCGAAGCGCAGGGCGAGCGCGTCGATCCCGCCGCCCAGCATCGTGGTGAGCGCGGGCATCCGGGACGCGAGCGCCCACCCCGCGGCGAGCGCCAGCGGACCCGCCAGCGCGCCCGCCGCCAGCAGCCAGCGACCGAGCTGGCGCGAGCGCCCCAGCCACCAGCCCGAGGCGGCGAGCAGCGTCGCGCCGGCCACCGCCAGCACGGTCCCGGGCCGGGCGCCGAGCGCCGCCGCCATGGTCGGCGGTGCCGCGGCGCCCAGGGCGAGGACGGCGCCGAGCGTGTGACGGCGCGGCAGCACCGTGCCGGACAGCAGGGCGCGACCCGCCGCGCGCAGCGAGGCCACGACGAGCAGGCCCAGCCCGACCGCGAGCGCCGCCAGGGACCCGAAGCGATCGGGCGGGCGCGCCGGCGCGCCCGGGGCGGCGCCCTCGCGCGTCAGCCGCGGACGGTCTCCGCTCGCTCGCGCCGCGAGCGACCAGCGGCCGATCTGCGCGCCCGCGCCGGCGAGCGGCGCGGGGCCGGTGCGCGACCGGCTCTCGCCCACCACGAGGCGCCCCGCCCGTGCGCCCTCGCCCACCGTGGCCACCGCCAGCAGCGTCGCCGAGGTCGCGCTCTGGCGCCAGGCGAGGCCCGGCGAGGTCAGCGTCTCGGGAGCGAGGTCGTGCAGCAGGCCGCGCCCTGCCCAGGCCACCGCCTCGCCGTCGGCGTCGAGCAGCACGTAGGTGCGCTCGGGCGGCGCCGCGCGCGCCAGCTGTCCCAGGGCCGCGAACGCCGCCGGCAGCCGGCGCGCGTCGTCCGGCACGGCGTCGAGCTCGCCGGCGCCGCGCCGGGCCTCGGCTTCGAGACCGTCGAGCCAGGCTTCGAACGCCGGCTCGACGACCGCGGCCCCCGGCGCAGCGGACCTCGTGCGCGCGAGCCCGTCCACCGCGCCCGCCGCGATCAGGATCAGCGCGGTGCCGAACAGCGCGGCGCCCGCGCGGCGCTCGCGCGCGACCCCGTTGCCGCGCAGCCAGAAGGCGAGCGCCGCACCGCCGAGCGGGAGCCCCGCCGCCCACGGCAGCCACGGCGCCGCCACCAGCGCGCCGAGCAGGGCGAGCTCGACCGACACCGGGCGGATGCGCGGCTCGATCGCCCTGGGGTCGACGGTTGCCATCGCGCCGCGCGGCGGTCCGGTCAGCCGGCGAGCATGGGCAGGTCGACGCCCCGCTCGCGCGCGCAGTCGATCGCCTCGGAGTAGCCGGCGTCGGCGTGGCGGGCGACCCCCATCCCCGGATCGCTGGTCAGCACCCGCTCGAGCCGGCGCGCCGCCTCGGGCGTCCCGTCGGCGACCACCACCATGCCGGCGTGCAGCGAGTTGCCGATGCCGACGCCGCCGCCGTGATGGAACGAGATCCAGGTCGCGCCGTTGACCGCGTTGACCAGCGCGTTGAGGATCGGCCAGTCGGCGATCGCGTCCGAGCCGTCGCGCATGCCTTCGGTCTCGCGATGCGGCGACGCCACGGATCCGCAGTCGAGGTGGTCGCGCCCGATGACGATCGGCGCCGAGACGCGCCCCGCGGCGACCAGGTCGTTGAACACCTTCCCGGCGCGGGCGCGCTCGCCGTAGCCGAGCCAGCAGATGCGCGCCGGCAGGCCCTGGCTGGCCACGCGCTCCCGGGCCATGCGGATCCAGCGCCCGAGCTTCGCGTCGCGCGGGAAGGCCTCGAGCAGCGCCTCGTCGGTGGCGTCGAGGTCGGCCGGGTCCCCGGAGAGCACGGCCCAGCGGAAGGGGCCCTTGCCTTCGCAGAACAGCGGCCGGATGAACATCGGCACGAAGCCGCCGATCTCGAACGCGTCCGCGACTCCGGCGTCGAGGGCCTGCCCGCGCAGGTTGTTGCCGTAGTCGAACGTCACCGCGCCGCGCCGGCGCAGCTCGAGCATGGCGCGCACGTGCGCCGCCATCGACGCCATGGCGCGGCGCACGTAGGCCGCCGCGTCGACGCGCCGGAGCTCGAGCGCCTGCGCGTAGGGCAGCCCGTGCGGTACGTAGCCGTTCAGGTTGTCGTGGGCCGAGGTCTGGTCGGTCAGCACGTCAGGCACCAGGCCGCGCGCGACGAGCGCCTCGAGCAGGTCGACGGCGTTGGCGTGGACCGCGATCGACACCGCCTCGCGCCGGTCGCGCGCCGCGAGCGCCCGCTCGATCCCGGCCTCCAGCGAGGGCGCCAGCTCGTCGAGGTAGCGCGTCGCGAGGCGCTTCTCGATGCGCGTCCGGTCCACCTCGGCGGCGAGGCAGACGCCGTCGTTCATGGTCACCGCCAGCGGCTGGGCGCCACCCATGCCGCCCAGCCCGGCGGTCACCGTCAGGCGGCCCGCCAGCGTCGCGCCGAAGTGCCGGCGCGCGCACTCGGCGAGGGTCTCGAACGTGCCCTGCAGGATGCCCTGGGTACCGATGTAGATCCACGAGCCCGCGGTCATCTGCCCGTACATGGTCAGGCCCAGGCCCTCGAGGCGCCGGAACTCGTCGATCGTCGCCCACTTCGGAACCAGGTTGGAGTTGGCGATCAGCACACGCGGCGCGTCCGCATGCGTGCGGAAGACCGCCACCGGCTTGCCGGACTGCACGAGCAGCGTCTCCTCGGCGCCGAGCCGGCGCAGCGTCGCGACCAGCGCGTCGAAGCACTCCCAGTTGCGCGCGGCGCGCCCCGAGCCGCCGTAGACGACGAGCTCCTCGGGGCGCTCCGCGACCTCCGGGTCGAGGTTGTTCATGAGCATGCGCAGCGCGGCCTCCTGGAGCCAGCCGCGGCAGGAGATCGCCGCGCCGCGCGGGGCGCGGACGGTGCGGGGTCCGGCGAGGGAGATCGGGGCCATGCCCGGATTCTACGGCCGCCGCCCGCCCGAAGCTCGGCCAGCCGAAGGAGAGAGAGGACCGGACGGCGACCTGCCCGGCCCTCCCCGCGCCCCGCTCGGAGGCGATCCCGGCCGCGCCCTCAGGGCACGGCGAGCGACCAGCGGCTGGTGTCCCCGGTCTCGAAGCCGTCGAGGAAGATGGAGGGGATCAGCGACTGCTGCTGCGCCGCGTCGTTGGACGCCACCGGATCCGTCACGCCGGCGGGCACGGTCACGCTCGCCGCCGGGCACGGTCACGCTCGCCGCCGCCGTGACGTACGGACCCGGCGCCTGGTCGGGCACCGTCCCGTCGATCGTGTAGACAAGAGTGCCGCCCGCCGCCAGATCCACGACGTCGGCGATGTCACCGCTGCCCGCGGCCGTGCAGCTGCCGGAGGTCGCCACGCAGGTCCAGGTCACCGCCCCGGAGTTGGCGCTCATCGCCACCGCGACGGCGGCGCCGGTAACGTCGTTCGGGCCGCCGTTGGAGACCGAGACCGTGAACGTGAAGGGCTGATTCCAGTCGGCCACCGTCGTGCCCCCGGTCGTCACGCCGAGATCCGCGCCCGCCCCGGTCGCCACCGCGAAGTCCTCGACCTCGCCGTCCGCGGCCAGTCCGTCGGCGCTCGCGACGCCGGCCGAGCTGAACCGGAAGCGTGCCGACACGACCGTGGCGGGAGCCGTGGTCAGTGGCGCCGTGAAGCCGACGGTGTTGGCGCCCGCCGAGAGCGCGAGGCCGGTTGCGATCCGCTCGCCCGCGTCACCCCAGTCGCCGTCCTGGTCGAAGTCGATCCAGGCGTCGAGCAGGCCGGGCGCCGAAGCCGTCACGTCCGCAGTCGCGGGCTGACCCGGCACCAGCGCGCCGGTGAACACCACACCGTCCTCGTCGTCCGTCCCGCTCACGTCGTCACCGTCGGCGGCGGCCGACTGCGCGCCGTCGGCCTCGGCGTCGATCCCGGAGCCCAGGTAGAGGCCCGGAACGACGACGTGACGGGCGCCGTTCGACGCCAGCAGGGTCGGGAAGGTCGGGTCTGGCGCGTCGCCGAAGTCGAGCGCCTCGCCCCTGCCGAAGACCGCGATTGCGCTGTCGCCGGGGCCGCCGACGTAGACGTAGCCGTCGCCGCTGACCGCGACGCCTCGCGCTCCGGAGAGCCCGTCGACCCCGTTGAGGTTGTCAATTCGCGCGTCGAGCCAGTGCGGGCCGCCGGACGGCTCGGTGAGCAGCGCCGCGACCGCGTTGTCGGTCGAGCCGCTCGTGTAGAGGTAGGCGTCGTCCGGAGACGGCGCCAGCGCCGAGACGCCGGCCAGACCGGGCGTGGTCGCCGTGCCCGTCGTCGCGCCCTGGAAGCTCAGAGCGCCGGTGCCCGGATCGCGCGCGAACGCCGCCACCGCATCGGCACCTGCACCGGCGACGTAGACCCGGCTGCCGTCCGCGCTCACGGCGGCGGCCGCCGCCCCGGCGATGCCAGTGACGCCGCCCACCCCGTCGGTCAGAGTCTGGACGTAACTGAGCGTGCCGGTCGCTTCGACGAAGGAGAAGACCACGACGCTGCTGGTGTTCGCCACGGCGACGTAGAGGCTGGTTCCGTCCGGGCTGACGGCGAGCCGACCACCGCTGCCCAGTCCGCTGATGCCGTTGGTGCCCTCTTCATACAGCGCGACGAAGCTGAGCGCGCCGGTCCCCGAATCGCGTGCGAGCACGACCACCGCGCCCTTGGGCGCGGCCGGATCGGAGCGGCCGCTGGCGAAGACGTAGCTTCCGCCAGCGCTCGCCGCGACGCCTTTGGCCTGCCAGAGGCCGTCCACCGCGGGCGGGTTGTTGAAGACAGCGCCGACGAAGGTCAGCGCGCCGGTGCCCGCGTTCCTCGAGAACCCCGAGATCGCGTCGTCCATGTTCGCGGCGACGTAGACGGTAGCGCCGTCCGGGCTGAGCGCGATCTGCCGGGGACGGCGCAGTCCGTCGACGCCGCCCTGTCCATCCCGAAGGGACTGAAGGAAAGTGAGCATGCCCGTGCCGCCGTCGCGCGCGAACCCCAGCAGCGCATGGTTGCCGGTGGCCACCGCGTAGAGGTGCGCGCCGTCGGGGCTGAGCACGAGGTCGTAGGTGCCCGCGAGGTCGGCCTGGACTTCGGCCTCGACGAAATCGAGGGACCCGGCCGC
>JAFNAE010000056.1 GCA_017860005.1 Acidobacteriota bacterium
CGGGACCGACCAGCATCGCCTCGGGCCGCGCCAGGGCCAGGGCGACCTGGGCCGAGCTGGCGAGCAGGAGCGGCCGCGTGCCGGCGCTGTCGCGGGCGGCGCGCGCGAGCGTGGCGGCGGCAACGAGCGTGGCGGCGCACCAGAGGCCGCCGTCCATGAGGCTCGCGGCGGTCCAGACTGCGAAGGCAGGTCGCGCGGCGAGGTCGAGCCCGACGGCCAGGGCGAGCAGGGCGAGGCTCGTCGTCCCGCCGGCCGCGGTTCGCCCACCCTCGGGACCGAGCAGGGCGGCGAGCCAGAGTGCGAGCGCGAGGACCACGAGGGTGAGCGAGGCGCCGAACAACAGGTCGCTCGGATCGCTGGTCAACCGGAAGCCGGCCGCGGCGGCCAGCGTCCAGAGCGTCGAAGTCGCCCCCTCGACGGCCGGTCCGCCCGGGTTCCACACCCAGCCCAGGCCGTGCGCGAGATTGCGGCCGTAGCGCAGGAAGATGAACGCGTCGTCGACGCCGATTCCCTCGGGCGCCAGCTCGCGGCGCGCCTGGACGGCCGCCGCGACGAGCGGCAGGGCGACGGCGGCGACGAGCACGCCGGCGCGCGCGACGCGGCGGAGGCGGGACGACACGGGGCGGCTCGGTCACGGTACCGACACCGCAGCCGGCACCGGCGTCACCGTGATCCTCTGTCCGGAGGGAGCGGTGGCGGCCGCCGACCTGCGCGGCTCGGCGACCGGCACGCGCCAGTTCGACTCGCTCGTCTCGCCGCTCCACCTCGCCACCCGGGCCCACGGCCTGGTGCTCGCCGGCGGCAGCGGCTTCGGGCTGGCGGCCGCCGATCCGGTGGTGACGCGGCTCGAGGCGCTGGGCGCCGGGTTCCGCACCGGCTTGCGCCTCGTGCCGCTGGTGCCGACCGCGATCCTGTTCGACCTCGGCTTCGGCGACGCCTCGGCGCATCCCGGACCTGGACTGGTCGAAACGGCGCTCGACGCCGCGCTCGCACGCCCGGAGCGCGGCGAGGTCGAGGTCGGCAGCGTCGGCGCCGGCACCGGCGCCACGGTCGGCAAGGCGCTCGGCCTCGAGCGGGCGATGAAGGGGGGCTTCGGGTTCGCCGCCCTGACCGTTCCCGACGGCCCCACCGTGGCGGCGGCGGTGGCGGCCAATCCCTGGGGGGACGTGCTCGATCCCGCGACCGGGGAGATCCTCGCCGGCTGTCGCGTCGCGCCCGAGTCGCTCGAGCTCGCCGACGCCCGGCGCGTGGCGGCGAGCCTGCCGCCCACCACCTCCCACCCGTGGGAGACCAACACCACGCTGGCGGTCGTGCTCACCGACGCGGCGCTCACCAAGCTCGAGGCGCTCAAGGTCTGCCAGATGGCGTGCGGCGGGCTCCATCGCGCCATCGCGCCGGCGCTCGGCCTCTACGACGGGGATCTCGTCGCCACCCTCGCCTCCGGGCGCCGCCCGGCCCACCTGCACCAGGTCGCGGTGCTCGCCGAGCAGGCGGTGGCCGAGGCGATCGCGCTCGCGGTGCGCGCCGCCGACGGTCTCGGGCGCCTGCCGGCCTGGCGCGACCTCGTCGGTGCGGCGGCGCGGTGAGACTCTCGCGCGAGAACACGCTCTGGCTCGCGCCCACGGCGCTCCTGGCGCTCGCGCTCGTGGTGCTCTCGCCCTTCGAGCGCTTCATGGCGCGCGGTCTCGTCGGCCCGCCGCTCGAGGCGCTCCTCTTCCTCGCCGCGCTCGGCGCGGCGGCGCTTCACCGGCCGACCGGTCACTCCTCGCTCGGCTTCGCGACGCTGCTGCTGCCCGCCGCCTATCTGCGCCTGGGCGTGGTCGCCGCCGCGCTGGTCGCCACCCTGGCCTCGCTCGGCGCGGAGGCGGCGCGCCGGGCGCTCGAGAAGCGGCGCCAGGCGCCGCTGCCGGAGCGGCGCGGCGCGGTGCGCGTGGTCGCCCAGGCGTCGCTGGCCGGCCTCGCCGCGCTCGCCGGCGGCGCGGTCTGGATCGCGCTCGGTCAGGACGGCGGCGCGGTCGGCGCCGACGGTGCGCTGGCGCGTACCGCGCTCGCCTGCGCCGCCGGCGCGCTGCTGCCCGAGGTGCTGTTCGAGATCACGACGCGGCGCGCCCTGCGCGCCGAGGGCGCGCGCGAAATCGTGGTCGCCCTGGCCCCCCTGGCCGCCGACCTGCCGGGCTGGGCGGCGGGGGCGCTCGCGGTGGCGGTCGCGCGCACCGCCGGCTGGACCCTCGCCGCCGCCTGGCTGGCGGTCGCCACCCTGCTCGTGCTCGAAGCTGCCCGCCAGGAGGTGGCGGCCTCGGCCAACGCCCGCCGGCTGGCCGAGAGCGAGCGCCTGTCGCGCGCCGGGGCGGCGCTCGCCGCCGGCACACCCGCGCTCGAGCAGATCGCGCTCTCGATCCGGGGCGAGTGCCGGGGCATCCTGCCCTTCGCCTGGTTCCAGCTCGAGCTCGCGGTGCCGGATCTCGGGCGGCGGTCGTTCGCCGCGGCCGAGGGCGGCGACCTCTACGAGGGCGAGCCGCAGCCCCCGCCGCTGCCGCCGGCGCTGCCCGGCATCCACCGCCGGGAGCCCTGGCTGGTGCTCGAGCGCGCGCTCGAGGCCGACGGCGAGGCGCTGGGGACGGTCCGGCTCTGGTGCGATCCGCGCCGGGTCGAGGCGCGCGCGGTGCCGCTGTTCGACTCCCTGCTGCCTTCGATGGCGGCCTCGGTGCGCGGCGCCCTGCTCGACCGCCAGGCGCGCGTCGACCGGCTCACCGGCGCCGCGACCCGGCGCGCCTTCGAGCAACGGCTGGTCGAGTCCTTCGCCGCCTGCCGCGAGCACGGCCGCGAGCTGGCGCTGGTGGTGGCCGACC
This sequence comes from Acidobacteriota bacterium, assembly GCA_017860005.1. Taxonomy (GTDB): domain Bacteria; phylum Acidobacteriota; class Thermoanaerobaculia; order Multivoradales; family JAGPDF01; genus JACTMI01. Next base: position 2,850 of record JAFNAE010000056.1, read on the forward strand.
TCGATCACTTCAAGCGCATCAACGACACCTTCGGACACCCGGCCGGGGACCGCGCCCTGCGCGCGGTGGCGCGCGTGCTGGTCGGGCCCAGCCGCGGCCGCGAGATGTGCGCGCGCTGGGGCGGCGAAGAGTTCGTGCTCCTGCTCGAGGACACCAGCGGCGAGACCGCGCTCGAGATCGCCGAACGGCTGCGCCGCCGGATCGAAGCGGGGGAGCTCGAGCTCGAGGGCGAGCGCGTCCACCTGTCGATGAGCTTCGGCGTCGCCGCCTTCCCGGAGCTCTCCGCGCGCACCCCGGAGGAGCTGATGGCGCTCGCCGACGCCGCGCTCTACGCGGCCAAGCGGCTCGGGCGCAACCTGGCGCTGCTCGACCTCGGTCGTGGCCGGCTGCGCACCGGCTCGGGGCGGTTGATCGAGATCGACGAGTCGTTGTCTCCTCCGGAGACGCCCGTCTTCTTCGCCTGAGGCGCGAGCGCGGCTCGGGCAGCGCGAGGGCGGGCGCCCGCGGGCTCGCTTCGGGGTGAGCATCCCGGGTCCGGATCCGCGGACCGACTATGATAGGCGCCTTCTGCGGCAATGCTCCCCGGAAAGGAGTCCGGATGTCGTCCACCCCGCGCTGGGCCCTGATCCTCGGCGCATCGAGCGGCTTCGGCGAGGCGGCGGCGCGCGCCTTCGCCGCCGACGGCTGGGACATCTTCGGCGTCCACCTGGACCGCAAGGCGGGGCTCGAGCAGGTCGAGCGGATTCGCGCCGCGATCGCCGAGGCCGGCCGCCGGTCGCTGTACTTCAACATCAACGCGGCCGACCACGACAAACGGCGCGAGGCGGTGGCGGCGATGCGCGAGGCGGCCGAGGGCCGCCCGGTCGGCGTGCTGCTCCATTCGCTGGCGTTCGGTACCCTGAAGCCCTTCCTGGCCGAGGACGAGCGCGAGGCGATCTCGCCGCAGCAGATGGACATGACGCTCGACGTCATGGCCCACTCGCTCGTCTACTGGACGCAGGAGGTCTTCCGGGCCGGGCTCTTCGCCCCCGGCTCGCGCATCTACGCCATGACCTCGGCGGGTGACCGCGTGGTGTGGCGGGCCTACGGCGCGGTCTCGGCGGCCAAGAGCGCGCTCGAGTCCCACGTGCGGCAGCTCGCCTACGAGCTCGCCCCCCACGGTGTCACCGCGCTCGCCGTCAAGGCCGGCGTCACGGACACGCCGGCGCTGCGCAAGATCCCGGGCAACGAGGCGCTGATCGAGAGCGCGCGCTCGCGCAACCCGGCCGGGCGCCTGACCACGCCCGAGGACGTCGCCGCCTGCCTGGTCGAGCTGGCGCGGCCGGGCACACGCTGGCTGACCGGCTGCGTGGTCAACGTGGACGGCGGCGAGGACGTCTCCGGCTGACGCGCGCCGCCGCTCAGCGCCGACGCGCGGCCCGGCGCAGGTAGCGGCCGTCCCCCGGCCGGCCGAGGAAGCGGCCGCGATCGACGATCACCCGGCCGCGCGCGAGCACGGTCTCGGGCCCGCCCCGGACGCCGCGCCCCTCGTAGGCGCTGTAGTCGACCCGGCTGTGATGGGTCGCGGCCGAGATCGTCGCCGTGCGCTCCGCATCCCAGATCACCAGGTCGGCGTCGCTGCCCGGCGCGATCTCACCCTTCCTCGGATAGAGCCCGAAGATGCGTGCCGGCGCGCTCGAGGTGACCTCGACGAAGCGGTTCATCGACAGGCGCCCGGTACGCACGCCGGCGTCCCAGAGCAGGACCAGGCGCGTCTCGATCCCGGGCGCGCCGTTGGGGATCTTCGAGAAGTCGTCGGCACCGAGCGCCTTGTCGGCGAGCCGGAACGGGCAGTGGTCGGTCGCCACGGTCTGGATCGCGCCGTCGGCGAGAGCGCGCCAGAGCGGCTCGCGGGCGGCGGCCGCGCGCAGCGGCGGGCTCATCACGTAGCGCGCTCCGGCGAAACCGGGCCCGTCGTAGAGATCCTCGGAGAGCAGGAGGTACTGCGGGCAGGTCTCGGCCAGGACTTCGACGCCGCGCTCGCGCGCACGCTCGATCTCCGCGAGCGCCTCGGGCGAGGAGAGGTGGACGATGAAGAGCGGCGCTCCGGCGACCTCCGCGAGCGCGGCGGCTCGTCCGACCGCCTCGGCTTCGAGGCGCGCCGGGCGGGTCCGGGCGTGGTGCCTGGGCGCGGTCTCGCCCGCGGCCAGGGCGCGCTCGACCAGCACCTGGATGACAGGACCGTTCTCGGCGTGCAGGCAGACCAGCCCGCCGTTGTCCCGCGCGCGCAGCAGCGCGCGGAAGATGGCGCCGTCGTCGAGCATCAGCCGGCCCGGGTAGGCCATGAAGAGCTTGAAGCTGGTCACGCCCGCGGCGACCAGCTCGTCGAGCTCGTGCTCGACCGCGGGCGAGGGGTCGCAGACGATCATGTGGAAGCCGTAGTCCACGACCGCGCGGCCGCGCGCCCTCTCCTGCCAGTCCTCGAGCGCCGCCGCGAGCGTGCCGCCCCGGGCCTGCGTCGCGTAGTCGACGATCGTGGTGGTACCGCCCATCGCCGCCGCGACGGTGCCCGATTCGAAATCGTCCGCGGACGAGATGGCGTCGGTGAGCGGCATGTCGAGGTGGGTGTGGGCGTCGACGCCGCCGGGCAGGAGCCAGCGGCCACGGGCGTCGAGCACGAGGTCGGCGTGGGCCTCGATGCGCTCGCCGACGGCAGCGATCGTCTCGTCCTCGATCAGCACGTCGGCGCGCACGGTGGCGGCCGCGGTGACGACCGTGCCGTTGGCGATCAGCGTGCGCACGGCGGCGACCTCCGCGCCGGTGTGCGCAGGGCGTCGCCGGGGTGGCGTCCGCGCGCGCTCACGAGCGTCGGGCGAGCTCCATGAACACCTCCTGGGCGGCGCGCCGCGGCTCGCCCGGCAGCGGCCGGCGCCGCACGTAGCCGCCGTCGGGTTGCATGTCCCAGGCCGAGTCGTTGTCGCGCTCGTAGATGCCCAGGATCTCCTCGAGCTCGGCCCGTACGGCCGGGTCCTTGACCGGCGCGATCGATTCGACGCGCCGGTCGAGGTTGCGCGTCATCCAGTCGGCGGAGCCCAGGTAGAGCTCCGGCTCGCCGCCGTTCTCGAAGCGGTAGATCCGTCCGTGCTCGAGGAAGCGGCCCAGGGTGCTGTAGACGCGGATCGTCTCCGACAGCCCCGGCACGCCCGCGCGCAGGCAGCACAGGCCACGCACGTTGAGCCGCATCGGCACGCCGACCTGGCTGGCGCGGTAGAGCTCGGCGATCATGCGCGGGTCCTGGAGCTGGTTGAGCTTGGCCCGGATGCCGGCGGGCCGGCCGGCGCGGGCGTGCCCGGCTTCGCGCTGCACCAGCGCCGCGAAGCGCTCGCGCAGCGAGTGGGGCGAAACGATCAGCTCCGAGTAGCCGCGCGCCGAGACTGCGCCGGTCAGCTCGTTGAACAGCGCGCCGACCTCGGCCGCGAGGGTCGGATCGGCGGTCAGGATGCCGAGGTCCTCGTAGAGGCGGGCGGTGCCGGTGTGGTAGTTGCCGGTGCCGAGGTGGGCGTAGCGGCGGATGCCGTCGCTCTCCTCGCGCACCACGAGCGCGAGCTTGGCGTGGGTCTTGAGGCGCTCGACGCCGTAGGCGACGTGCGCGCCGACCTGCTCGAGCTGCTGGGCCCAGGCGATGTTCGGGGCCTCGTCGAAGCGGGCGGTGATCTCGACCAGGACCGCCACCTGCTTGCCGCGGCGCGCGGCTTCGACCAGGGCCTGGACGATCGGCGACTGGCCGCTGGTGCGGTAGATGGTGAGCTTGATCGCGAGGACCGCGGGATCGAGCGCGGCGCTCTGCAGGAAGCGCAGCACCGAGGTGTCGAAGCTCTGGTACGGGACGTGGACGAGCAGGTCGCCGGCGCGGATCACGTCGAAGATCGCGGCGGGGTCCTCCGGGTCGAGCGCGCGCAACCGCGGGTGGGTGACCGGCACGTGCGGCGCGTCGCGCAGCTCGGCGTGACCCTCGAGCGGCAGCCGCATCAGGTCGTCGAGCGCGAGCAGGCCTTCGGTCGGCTCGACGTCCTCGCGGTCGGCATGGAGCTGCTCGGCGATCCAGAGCTGCAGGTCCTCGGGCATGTCGTCGCTGACCTGCAGGCGCACGACGCCCGCGAACCGGCGCGCGGTCAGCTCGGCGGTCACCATGCCGAGCAGCGCGCCGGGAGTGAAGTCGGGCTCCTCGTCCCCCTCGAGGTCGGTCCAGGGATCGTCCTTGGCGCCGCGCGTGACGCGGAAGAAGGAGCAGCGGACCTCGGTCGACCCGGGAAACATCGAGGGCAGGTTGAGCGCGATCACCTGCTCGAGCGGCACGAGCGCCGCGCTGCCGGGCAGCGCCACCCACCGGGAGCGGTTGGGCGGCACCTTGATGCGCACGAAACGGCTGCGCGCGCGGCCGTTCTCGCGCACCTGGACGGCGAGGTTGAGGCCCAGGTTGCTGATGAACGGGAAGGGGTGCGCGGCGTCGACCGCGAGCGGGGTCAGGGTCGGCTCGATCGACTCGCGGAAGACGCCGCGCAGGTAGTCGCGCTGGGGTCGGTCGAGATCGGCGGCGTCGAGGATCGGCAGCCCGGCCGCGGCCAGCGCGGGGCGCAGCTCGCGCGCGAGGAGGCGCGCCACGATCCGCGCCTGGGCGCGCAGCTCGGCGCGGCAGGCCACCAGCTCGTCGGCCGGCAGCAGGCCGTCCGGCCCGGGCGTGCGCTTCTTCTTCTCGATCTGGCGCCGCAGTCCTCCCATCCGCTTCATGGCGAACTCGTCGTAGATCATGCCCATGATGCCGGCGAACTTGACGCGCTCGAGCAGGGGCACGCGCGGGTCCTCGGCGAGCGCCAGCACGCGCCGGGCGAAGGCGAGCCAGGACAGCTCGCGGTTGAGGTAGGCGGCGGGGGAATCGAGCGCGGGCGGAGCTTCCTGAAGCATCGGCGATTCCTGGCGGCGCCTATCTTAGTCCCCGCCCGTGGCGCCGGCCCTCCGGGCTTCCTATACTGAGCACGTGGCGGAGATCGCCTTCTCGCTCAACGGAGTCGGGCACCGGGTCGAGATCGCCCCGGGCGAGACGCTGCTCGAAACGCTGCGCGAGCGCTGCGGCGTCGTCTCGACCAAGGACGGCTGCGCGCCCCAGGCGCAGTGCGGCTGCTGCCTGGCGCTGGTGGACGGCAACCCCAAGACGACCTGCGCGGTGCCGGCGCAGAAGGCCGACGGCGCGACCATCCTGACCTGGGAGGGCGTCCCGGACGCGGAGCGCGCGCTGTTCGGGCGCGCATTCGCCGCCGCCGCCGGGGTGCAGTGCGGCTTCTGCACCCCCGGCTTCGCGCTGCGCGCGAAATGGCTGCTCGACCGCAACCCGAATCCGACCCGCGCCGAGATCGCCAGGACCATCAACGGCCACCTCTGCCGCTGCACTGGCTACGTGCGGATCCTCGACGCGATCGAGCTCGTGGCGCGCGCGCGGCGCGGCGAGCCGGTCCCGGAGCCCGGCCGCGACGGCCGCGTCGGCCAGTCGCTGGCCCGCGTCTCGGCCGCCGAGCAGACCGTCGGTGCGCGCCTCTACGCCGGAGACTGGACGGCGCCCGGCATGCTCCACGGCGCGGTGGTGCTCGCCCGCTACGCGCGGGCGCGCGTGCTCGCGATCGACACCACGAAGGCCGCGGCGCTGCCCGGCGTCGCGCGCGTGGTGACCGCGGCCGACGTGCCCGGCGAGCGCTGGGTGGGCCTGCTCTACCCCGACTGGCCGGTGTTCGTCGCGCCGGGCGAGGAGGTGCGCTGCGCGGGCGACGTCCTGGCCGCGGTGGCCGCGATCGACGCGCGCACCGCGAGGGCGGCCGCGGCGCTCGTGCGCGTCGACTACGAGCACCTGGCGCCGGTGACCGATCCGCGAGCGGCGCTGGCGCCGGGCGCGCCCCGCGTCAATCCGCGCCACGAGAACCTGCTCCAGCGTTCGGTGATCCGGCGCGGGGACGTCGACGCGGCGCTGGCCGCGAGCGCGCACGTGGTCTCCGGCACCTGGCGGACGCAGCGCATCGAGCACCTCTTCCTCGAGCCCGAGAGCGCCTTCGCCCAGCCGCTGCCGGACGGCCGCCTCCACCTCGTCACCCAGGGGCAGGGGATCTTCGACGACCAGCGCCAGGTGGCGAGCGTGCTGGGCGTCGAGCGCGAGCGCGTGTTCGTCGAGCTGGCGCCCAACGGCGGCGCCTTCGGCGGCAAGGAGGACCTCTCGATCCAGGCCCAGACCGCGCTGCTCGCCCGCCTCACCGGCCGGCCCGTGCGGCTCACGCTCTCGCGCGAGGAGTCGGTGCGCCTGCACCCGAAGCGCCACCCGATCACCATGGACTACACGGTCGGCTGCGACACCGAGGGTCGGCTGACCGCGGTGCGGGCGCGCATGATCGGCGACAGCGGCGCCTACGCTTCGGTCGGCGGCAAGGTGCTCGAGCGCGCCGCCGGCCACGCCTGCGGGCCCTACCGGGTGCCGCACGTCGACGTCGAGTCGCTCGCCGTCTACACCAACAACCCGCCCTGCGGCGCGATGCGCGGCTTCGGCGCCAACCAGGCGCACTTCGCGATGGAGGGGGCCCTCGACCTGCTCGCCGAGCGAGCCGGCCTCGACCCCTTCGAGATGCGCTGGCGCAACGCGGTGGAGGCCGGCGACGTCTTCACCACCGGCCAGGTTCTCGAGGCCTCGGTCGGCATCAAGCAGACGCTCGCCGCGGTGCGCGACGCCTACTACGGAGCGCGCCGCGCCGGGCGGGCGGTGGGCGTCGCCTGCGGCGTCAAGAACAGCGGCATCGGCAACGGCGTCGAGGAATGGGGCCGGGCGCGCCTGGTGGTGGAGCCGGACGGGACGGTCTCGCTCTACAACGGCTACACCGAGATGGGGCAGGGCCTGCTCACCGTGCTCGTCCAGTTCGCGGTCGAGGTGACGGGACTGCCGGCGGAGACCTTCCGGCCCCGGGTCGACTCGACCTTCGCGCTCGACTGCGGCCAGACCACCGGCTCGCGCGCGACGCTGTTCGGCGGCAACGCCGTGCTCGCCGCCGGGCGCAAGCTGCGCGCCGACCTCGACGCCGGCTCGACGCTCGCCGGGCTCGCGGGCCGGGTCTACGAGGGCGACGTGGTGATCGCGGACACCACGCCGCTCGGCGCGCCGGGACCGATCCGGACCCACACCGCCTACGGCTACGCGACGCAGGTGGTGATCCTCGACGGCGAGGGCCGCGTCGAGCGCGTGATCGCGGCGCACGACGTGGGGCGGGCGGTCAACCCGGCGCTGTGCAGCGGGCAGATCGAGGGCGCGATCCACATGGGCCTCGGCTACGCGCTGACCGAGGAGCTGCCCTGCGAGGAAGGCATCCCGGTCACCTGGACGCTGCGCGACCTGGGGCCGTTGCGCGCCACCGACATGCCCGAGGTCGAGGTCATCCTGGTCGAGGACCCGGAGCCGGCGGGACCGTTCGGCGCCAAGGGCGTGGGCGAGATCGGCCTGGTGCCGACCGCGGCGGCGGTGGCGTCGGCGCTCGCCGCGTTCGACGGCGTCCGCCGCACGGCGCTGCCGATGCGGGACTCGCCGGCGGCGCGCGCGATGTCGGTCGGCAGGTCGCGCAAGCCGGCGAAGGGCCGCGCGGGGAGCCCGCCGGCGTGAACGGCGGCGGCGGGCTCGCCAACGCCCACACCCACGTCTACTCGGCGCTCGCCCCGTACGGGATGCCGGCGCCGGAGCCGCCGCCCCGGAGCTTCGTCGAGATCCTCGAGCGGGTCTGGTGGCGGCTCGACCGCGCGCTCGACGAGCGCTCGCTGGCGGCGGGAGCCCGGCTCTACGCCGCCGAGGCGCTGCTCGCGGGTACGACGGTGCTGGTCGACCACCACGAGTCGCCCGGCTTCATCGAGGGCTCGCTCGACGTGATCGCCGACGCCTGCCAGGAGCTGGGCGTGCGCGCGCTGGTCGGCTACGGCGCCACCGAGCGCAACGGCGGTGCCGGGGAGGCGGGCCGCGGCCTCGCGGAGTGCCGGCGCTTCCTGCTCGGCAACCGGCGGCCGCTGGTGCGCGGCTGCGTGGCGCTGCACGCCTCGTTCACGGTCTCCGACGACACCATCCGTGCCGCCGGCGCGCTCTGCCGCGAGCTCGGCACCTTCCTCCACGTGCACGTCGCCGAGGACGGCGCCGACGTCACCGATGCCCGCCGGCGCGGGTACCGGGGGCCGCTCGAGCGCCTCCACGAGCTGGGCGCCCTGGTGCCCGGCTCGATCCTCGCCCACGGCGTCTTCCTCGATGCGGACCAGGTCCGCCGCGCGGAGTCCTGGGGCTGCTGGCTGGTGCAGAACCCGCGCTCGAACCGGGGCAACCGGGTCGGCTACCCGCCGGCGCTCTCCGCCAGCGGCCGGGTCGCGCTCGGCACCGACGGCTACCCGGCCGACCTCGAGCAGGAGCTCGCGGCGCTCCACGAGGGCGGCGCCGGGCACGGGGAGCCGGCGAGCACGCTCGGGGCGCGCCTCTACGGCAGCCAGCGCCTGGCGCGCGAGCTGTTCGGCGGCGAGGCGGCCGCGGCACCGCCGTCCGCCACGAACGACGCCACCGCCTTCACGCGCGAGGTGCGGGCCGCGCGGGCCGCGCTCACGGTCGTCGACGGGCGCACCGTGGTCGAGCGGGGGCGCCTGCTGAGCGGCGACATCGAAGCGCTGCGCGCCGCCGCGCGCGAGGAGGCGCCGCGCCTCTGGCGGCGCATGACCGAGGTGGGCTCTTGAGACGACTGGGACTCGAAACCGAGATCGTGGACCACGCCGCCTACCACCGGGTGGTCGAGCGCTGCCGGGCCTCGCGCACCGTGCTGCCGACCTTCGCCGAGCTGGCCGACCCGACGCGGATTCCGGCCGCGACCCGCGCCGCGCTGCCCGCGGTGGACCCCGACGCCCCCGATCCGCGCAACCTCTTCCGCGTGCACTGGTACAACGACGGCGCCCGGCGCGGCGTCGCGGCCGTGCCCGGGCACGTCGTGCTGCCGCGCTCGCTGACCGGCGTCGCGGCGCCGATCGTGGTGGCGCTCGGCGACCGCTTCCCGATGATCGCCGCGCACAAGGTGCTCGCCGCCTACGGCTGCCTGGCGCCGCGCCTGGTCACCGGCCAGTTCGATCCGATCCGGCACCGGGCGCTCTGGCCTTCGACCGGCAACTACTGCCGGGGCGGAGTGGCGATCTCGCGCATCCTCGGCTGTCACGGCGTCGCAATCCTGCCGGCCGGGATGAGCGCGGAGCGCTTCGAGTGGCTCGACCGCTGGGTCGCGGCCCCGGAGGACGTGATTCGCACCCCCGGCTCGGAGAGCAATGTCAAGGAGATCTACGACGCCTGCGCGGAGCTCGCGCGCGACCCGGCCAACGTCGTCTTCAACCAGTTCTGCGAGTTCGGCAACTACCTCGCGCACTACCTTTGCACCGGCACCGCGCTCGCCCACGTGGTGGAGGCGTTGCGGGCGGAGCGGCCGGGCCTGCGGCCGTTCGCGTTCGTGTCGGCGACCGGCTCGGCGGGGACGCTCGCCGCCGGCGACTACCTGAAGCGGGAGCTCGGAGCGCGCACCGTGGCGGTCGAGGCGCTCGAGTGCCCGACGCTGCTCTACAACGGCTTCGGCGAGCACAACATCCAGGGCATCGGCGACAAGCACGTGCCGCTCATCCACAACGTGATGGCGACCGACGCGGTGGCCGCGATCTCGGATCGGGCGACCGACGCGCTCGGGCTGCTCTTCAACCACGAGGCCGGGCGGCGCTACCTCGCCGCGCGCCGCGGCGTGCCGGCCGAAGTGATCGGCGCGCTCGGCTCGCTCGGGCTGTCGAGCGTGTGCAACGTGCTGGCGGCGATCAAGACCGCGCGCTGGTTCGACCTCGGGCCGGACGACGCGGTGCTCACGGTCGCCACCGACGGCGCCGCGATGTACGGCAGCGAGTGGCCGAGGATCGAGCGCCGCGACTTCCCGCGCGGCTTCGACGAGGTCGCCTGCGCCGAGGTCTTCGGCGAGCACCTGCTCGGCGTCCGCACCGACCACTACCTCGAGCTCGGCCAGCGCGACCGCGAGCGGATCTTCAACCTCGGCTACTACACCTGGGTCGAGCAGCAGGGGGTGCCGAGCGGGGAGTTCAGCGCCCGCCGCGCGCCGGCCTACTGGGAGCGGCTGCGCTCCTATCTGCCGGCCTGGGACGAGCGCATCGACGAGCTCAACCGGCGCGCCGCCGCGGCGTCGTGACCCGGCGATGACGCCTCCCGCCTCGACGCTCGTCTGCGCCGGCTGCGGCGCGCCGGCGCCGACGACCGATGCCTTCCCGTTTCGCTGCTCGCGGGCGGATGCGGGGGACGACGTCGACCACCTGCTGCGGCGCCGGCTCGACCCCGGGCGGGTCGACTATCCGCTCGGCGCCGAGGCGAACCCCTTCCTGCGTTACCGGACGCTCCTGCACTCCTACCACTCGGCGCGCGCGCGCGGCGAGAGCGACGCGGCCTTCGCCGCGCGGGTCGAGCGGCTCGACCGGGCGGTCGCCGCCGTCGACGGGCGCGGCTTCCGGGTGACGCCGCTCGCCGCCGCCGACCGGCTGGCCGGCGAGCTCGGCCTCGGCGCCGGGCAGCTCTTTGTCAAGGACGAGACCGGCAACGTCTCGGGCTCCCACAAGGCACGGCACCTGATGGGGGTGCTGCTCCACCTCGAGGGCGCCGCCGTCGCCCCGGCCGGCGCCGGAGCGCCCCGCCTGGCGATCGCGAGCTGCGGCAACGCGGCGCTCGCTGCGGCGGTCCTCGCGCGCGCCGCCGGCCGCCCGCTCGACGTCTTCGTGCCGCCCTGGGCGCACGCGAGGGTGCTCGAACGCCTCGCCGCGCTGGGCGCGCGCCTCGCGACCTGCGAGCGCTCGCCGGGGATCGCGGGCGATCCCTGCTACCACCGCTTCCGCGCGGCGGTGGCGGCGGGCGCGATCCCCTTCTGCTGTCAGGGTCCGGACAACGGGCTGACCATCGAGGGGGGCGCGACGCTCGCCTGGGAGCTGATCGACGCGCTCGGCGCCCGGCCGCTCGACCGCCTGTTCGTCCAGGTGGGCGGCGGCGCGCTGGCCAGCGCCTGCGCGCTCGGTTTCGCCGACGCGGTGCGCCTCGGACGGCTGGAGCGGGCGCCGCGCCTGCACGCCGTGCAGACCGCCGGCGGCCATCCGCTCGCGCGCGCCTACGACCGGCTCGCGGCGCGCCTGCTCGCCCGGCGTCCGGGCGCCCCGCCGCTCGATCCGGCGAACCGCGGGCCGGCCGCCGAGTTCCTGCGCGCCGAGGTCGGCGCGGAGGAGGTGCGCGCCGCGCTGCGCCGCGCCGCGACCCACCGCTCGGAGTACATGTGGCCGTGGGAGAGCGAACCGCGGAGCGTCGCCACCGGCATCCTCGACGACGAGACCTACGACTGGCTCGCGGTGGTCGAGGCGATGCTCACCAGCGGCGGCTACCCGGTGGTGGCCGACGAGGCGACGCTCGGCGCCGCCCACGTCCTCGGCCGCGAGGCGACCGGCATCGACGCCGATCCGACCGGCACGGCGGGGCTCGCCGGCCTGATGCAGGCGCTCGCGGCCGGCGCGCGCTGGCGCGACGAGGCGATCGCGGTGCTGTTCACCGGCGCGCGCCGGAGCTGAAGGGGAGGCGCTGTGGAATGCTGCGCCGGTCGGAAGGAGCCCGGAACATGATCGAGACGCTTCGCCACGCCGCTGTCGCCCTGACTCTCGCCGCACCGCTGCTGAACGTCCCGGCCGCCGCCGGGGAGGCCGGCGCGCCGCCGATGCTCGGCTTCTCGAGCACGGCCGCCGCCGCCGAGCGCGAGCGCGAGGCGCGGCTCGACGCCGCCCTCGATCCCGCCGAGATGCGCGCCTGGCTGGAGCGGCTGGCGGCGCGTCCCCACCACGTCGGCTCGCAGTGGGGACGGGCGAACGCCGAGTGGCTGCGCGAGCGGTTCGCGAGCTGGGGCTACGAGGCGCGCATCGAGACCTTCCAGGTGCTCTTCCCGACGCCGGTCGAGCGTGCGCTCGAGATGCTCGCGCCGACGCGCTTCCGCGCGCGGCTGGAGGAGCCGGCGCTCGCGGCGGACTCGACCTCCGGGCAGAAGCGGGAGCAGCTGCCGCCGTACAACGCCTACTCGATCGACGGCGACGTGACCGGCGAGCTGGTCTACGTCAACCACGGGCTGCCGGCCGACTACGAGGAGCTCGCCCGCCGCGGCATCGACGTGCGCGGCAGGATCGTCCTGGCTCGTTACGGCGGCTCGTGGCGCGGCATCAAGCCCAAGGTCGCCGCGGAGAAGGGCGCGATCGGCTGCCTGATCTACTCCGACCCGCGCGGCGACGGCTACTTCGAGGGCGACGTCTACCCGGAAGGGGGCTATCGCAGCCGGGACTCGGTGCAGCGGGGCTCGGTCGCCGACATGCCGATCCACTCCGGGGATCCGCTCACCCCCGGCGTCGGCGCCACGCCCGAGGCCGAGCGCCTGCCGCTCGACGAAGTCCCGGTGCTGACCCGGATCCCGGTACTGCCGATCTCCTACGGCGACGCCCAGCCGCTGCTCGCCGCGCTCGGCGGCCCGGTGGCGCCGGAGACCTGGCGCGGCGCGCTGCCGCTCACCTACCACCTCGGTCCGGGGCCGGCCCGGGTCCACCTGCGGGTCAGGTTCGACTGGAGCCTGGCGCCGGTCCACGACGTCATCGCGGTGCTGCCGGGCGCCACCGCGCCCGACGAATGGGTGCTGCGCGGCAATCACCACGACGCCTGGGTCAACGGCGCCACCGATCCGGTCTCGGGGCTGGTCGCCCTGCTCGCCGAGGCCGAGGCGGTGGGCGAGCTC
>JAFNAE010000057.1 GCA_017860005.1 Acidobacteriota bacterium
CGGCGCAGCCGGGTGCGCGGCATCCACACCTTCGACGGCGAGCTCGAGGAGGCCTTCCCGCCGCAGAGCGTGACGGTGACGCTGGAGGACGAGCTCGACCTGTCGCGCGGCGCGATGCTGGTCGCGCCCGGCAACGTCCCGCACCTGGAGCACTCGTTCGAGGCGATGCTGGTCTGGATGGCCGAGGAGCCGATGCGGCCCGGCGCCGGCGGCTACCTGATCAAGCACACCACCACCATGGCGCCGGCGGCGGTCGACGAGCTGCGCTACCGGATCAACGTCAGCACCCTGCACCGCGAGAGCGCCGACCAGCTCGCGCTCAACGACATCGGCCGCGTGCGCATCGAGTCGCCGCGGCTGCTCGCCTTCGACCCCTACCGCAAGAACCGGGAGACCGGCGCCTTCATCCTGATCGATCGCCTGACCAACGCGACGGTCGCGGCGGGTACGATCCTCGAGCGCGAGCCGGCCGAGACCCGTCTCGACCGGCCGCCGGCGGCCGACGCCGGCGCCAACGTGCGGCCGCAGGCGAGCCGCATTCCCGCCGCGGCGCGCGCCGAGCAGCTCGGCCAGCGGCCGGTGACGATCTGGCTGACCGGCCTGCCGCGCGCGGGCAAGTCGACCGTCGCCTTCGCCCTCGAGGAGAGGCTCTTCGCGACCGGGCGCAAGGTCCAGGTGCTCGACGGCGAGGGCATGCGGCTGGGGGTGAACGCCGACCTCGGCTTCTCGCGCGGCGACCGGCGCGAGCACGTCCGGCGCACGGCCGAGGTCGCGCGCCTGTTCAACGACCAGGGCATCGTGGTCGTGGCGGCACTGGTCTCGCCCACGGCGGAGGACCGGGCAACGGCGCGCGGCATCGTCGGCTCGGAGCGCTTCCTCGAGATCCACTGCAGCGCCCCGCTCGAGGTCTGCGAGGCGCGCGACGCCGACGGCCTCTACCGGCGCGCCCGCGCCGGCGAGCTCGAGAACGTCACCGGCATCGACGCCCCCTACGAGGTCCCCACCGAGCCCGACCTCGAGCTGCCGACCGGAGACGAGGCGACCGCGGCCTCGGTCGAGCGAGTCTGGGCTCTGCTCGAGGCGCGCGGCCTGCTCTAGGAGGAAGGGGGCGCCGCCGCGCGGTCGCGGGCGGCGCCCCGGAACTGCGGACCGGCGCTCAGGGCGCCGTGAACGACCAGTTCAGCGTGCTCGAGCGCTCGAAGCCGTCGTCGAAGATCAGGCGGCAGGCGAGGGGCAGCGCGGCCTGGCCGGCGAGCTCCGTGATCTGCGTGCCCCAGACGTTGAAGGCGGGCGCGAACTGGGTCACGCCCCAGATCGTCCCGCAGCTCCAGTCGCGGTGGATCCCCATGTAGTCGCCCCAGCGGTTGCGGCCGTTGAAGTAGACGTTGTAGGTGTCGGAGCCGCCGGCCACGTTCCAGAACGCACCCGCCGCGTCCACCGAGAAGTTGTCGAAGACCTTGAACGCGCCCGAGGCGAACTGGCTGTTGCTCGACCAGGTCATGGTGACGCCGACCAGCGGGTTGAAGACGTCCACGCCGGTGGTCAGCCCGACCGCCGGGTAGTAGTAGTAGACGTCGGTGGTGCCGAGGTTGCGCGCCAGGTCCTGGGTGAGCGTGTCGACGTCGACCTTGCTGACGTAGAAGCTGGCGCCGTTGGCGTTGTCGTCGTTGAGGCCGAAGAAGAGCTTGCGCTGGTTGTAGGCGGCGCCGAGCGCGCCAGCGTAGAACATCTCGATGTCGTCGAGCGCGGCGCCGGGCTGCGCCGCGACGCCCGGATCGGCGTAGGCGGCGACCGTGACCGAGTTGCGGATCAGCGTCGGCGCGTTGCCGCGGTCGCCGGTGAGCTCCCACAGGCAGGCCTTGTCGCCGCTCGAGTTGAAGGTGTTGACGAAGAAGGTCTCACTGCCGCCCGCGATCGAGTGCGGGACGGCGGGCTGGATCTCGAACACCTGCGGATTGCCGGGCTCGTTCCAGGTCAGGCCCCAGAAGATCCAGCCGGAGCCGTCGGTGTTGGTGAAGATGCCGGGGCGGATGCTGTAGACGATCGAGTGCTTGAAGCCGCCCGCCCAGAAGAACTCGTTGCCGGTGAAGTACAGGCCGAAGGCGTCCGCCGACATGCCCGAGTAGTCGATCCAGGCGTCCTGGTTGAAGGGGTCCCAGTACCAGTAGAGCAGCCAGCCGCCGAGCGGGTCGCTGGTGCTCGAAATGGCGAAGAACAGGTAGCTGTTCTGGTTGTTGTCGTCGCGGGCGAGCGCGAAGATCACGAACTTGCCGTGCTCCGGGCTGTAGATGACGCGCGGATCGAAGACGAACGAGTTGGCGTTCCAGGGATCGGGCAGGCCCGGCTGGAGCGGCGCGAAGAAGGTCTCGAGGTCGGTGTAGGCGCGGTCGAGGCCGCCGTCCTTGGAGAAGACCGTGAAGCCCGAGTTGACGATCTCCACGATGTACCTCGGCCCCACCGCCAGGACCGGGTCGGGCGGCAGCCAGCCGCTGGCGCCCTGGCCGGTGAAGTTGTGCAGGATGTCGCCGGGCGCGTCCGGGCCGTCGCCGCGGCCGTAGGCCCCGGCGTCGAGGTCGGCCGGCAGCGGGTGCTCGGTGGCGTCGGCGCGGCCGGCGGTCGAGGCGTGACCGGGCTGGCCTTCGAGGTACTCGCCCTGGGCGTGGCCGCGCGGCGGCCCGGGCCGCTTGCTCGGGTCACTGGTGGGCACCGTGCGCAGATCGAGGTGGACGGCGCCGCCCATCGTGGCCGGGCCGCCCAGCGTGTGGACCGCGGCCGGGTCGGGCGCGACCGGGGCGCGCGCCGGCTCGCGGGGCGGCAGCGAGGCTCCGGCTCCCGCGGCGGCGAGCGTGCCGCCCAGGGTGAGCACGGAGACGAACAGAGAAAGGCGCTTCATGGGGTCCCTCCTTCGGGGGCGCTCGCGCATTCGGCGAGCAGGTTCGCGGATCGGACGAGCGCCGGAGCCGCCGGGCGGAAGTCGCGCCGCGCGGCCTCGGCATACGGTCTGAGCGAGATGGCTTCGGCGATCTCCAGGCCTCCGACGACGCGGCCGACCACCACCCACTTGCCGGTGCGCGCGGGGTGGTCGGCGAGCAGGATCGAGAGCGAGAGGCGCGCCTCGGTGGGCGAGACGGGCACCAGCGCCACCGCGCCGCGCGTCGGGGCGAGCGAGGCGAGCCCGGCGCGGTAGGTGAAGCCGATCGCCTCGAGCAGCTCCTGGCGGCTCTTGCCGACCAGGAACGAGGCGTCGTAGCCGCCCTCCTCGAAGCGCCGCCGCCACTCCTCGAGACGCGGCGTCGAGGCGCGCTCGGCGCCCGGGCGCTGGAGGGCGGGGAGCAGCTCCTGCTGCAGCCGTTCCGTCGCCTCGCCGACGTCGGCGACCCGCTGCCGGTCGAGGCCGAGCGCCACGGCGTCGAGCTCGGCCTCGACGGTGAAGGCGGCCTCCGGCGCGCGCGCCGGCAGGCGCAGCTCGAGGTGCGGGCGCGCGTAGTCGAAGGCGAGCCCCTCGAAGTAGCCGGCCGAGCGCGCCGCCTCGGGGCGTGGCAGCAGGTCGAGATTCCAGATCGGCCCCCGGGCCAGCCGCTCGATCGCCTCGACCGCACGCGGCGCGGCGGCGCGCGACAGACGCAGGAGGATCGCGCCCTCGTCGGTCTCCAGGCGGAGGCACGGCTCGTCGGTGGGCTCCGGTGCATGCGACGCACCCGCCGCGGCCCCCGCCAGGAGCGGGAGCGCGAGGAGCAGGGCGGCGCGCGATCGGGTGCGCGCCCGGCCGGGACCGGGGGGCGGGGTGGATGCGTTCATCGTGAGCTCGTACATCTCGAGTTACCGCGAAACGGCCCGAGGGCGGCCAACCTCGCCGGAGGCCCGCGAACGACGATCTGGATTCGGTACGTGTCGAGGCTAGTCGTTCGGCTGCCGGTTGTCCAGAGGGCGCGGCCCGCCTGCCGGGGGCCCGCGGCGGCGCCGTGGAGTCCTCTACACTCCGGGGCATGGAGGCCCCGACCCTGGCGCTCGAGCTCCGCCGCGGCCGCGCAGGCTTCGTGCAGCGGCTCGCCGACGAGTGGCTCTGGTCGGACCTTGCGCTCGGGGACGAAGCGACGCGCGCGCCGCGGCCCGCCCTGCCACCGCTCGGCGCGCGGGTGCGGGGTCCCTGGCGGCGGGTGCTCGCGAGCTCGGGCGAGGTCGGGGGCCGCGAGCTCCGGATCGGTGTCGAACGCAACGCTCACGGCGACCGCAGGCTCGCCTTCGAGGACGGCGAGCGGTACTGGATCGGGTGCGCGGGCGACCGGATCCGCCGCCTCGCCGGCGGCGGCGCGCGGCCCGCCCCCGAGCGGCTCGTCGAGCGCGCGCTCGGGGCGCCCCTCGCCCTGGCGCTGGCGCTGCGGGGGGTCCACCTGCTGCACGCGAGCGCCGTCGCCGGACCGCGCGGAGCGCTGGCGCTCGTCGGCGAGTCGGGCGCCGGCAAGTCGACGCTGGCGGCGGCCGCCGAGGCGAGCTCCGGCTCCGGGCTCGAGCGCCTCGCCGACGACATCCTGCCGGTGCGCCTGGGCGGCGAGCCGCGCGCGCTGCCGAGCTATCCGCAGCTCAAGCTCGCGGAGGGAAGGCGACGACCGCCCGGAAACCGCTCCCCGGTCCTGCCGCTCGCCGCGCTGATCGAGATCGAGCACGGCGCCGGGCACGCGGCGCCGGGGCTCGTGCGCCTGCCCCCGGCGGCGGCGGTCGCGGCGCTCGTGCGCGCCACCGTGGCCGCGCGCCTCTTCGACGATGAGCTCCTGGCCGGCCACTTCGAGGCCGCGGCCGCGACGGTGGCCGTCCTGCCCGTCTACCGGCTCCGCTTCCCGAGCGGACCCGCCGGCCTGGGCGAGGCCCTCGCCGTCCT
This sequence comes from Acidobacteriota bacterium, assembly GCA_017860005.1. GTDB lineage: Bacteria > Acidobacteriota > Thermoanaerobaculia > Multivoradales > JAGPDF01 > JACTMI01. Next base: position 4,877 of record JAFNAE010000057.1, read on the forward strand.
GGCCGCTGCCGCCGGGCTCCCGGTCGTGTCGGCCCGCGACTCCACGCGCGAGCCGTGGCCGGATTCCTAGGAGCGTCGCGGGTCCTCTGGTACGCTGGCGGGGCGTTCCGCCATGGTCCCGAACCCCGAAACCCCTTCGCCAGCGGCACTTCACAGTGAGAGGTCTCCGGCCGGCGATCCGGCTCGGGCGGCGGCGACGGCCGCGCGCCGGGCCTGGACGAAGCCGCGCCTGCGCCGGCACGGCGAGCTGCGGAGCCTGACGATGGGACCGAGCCCGGGCGTCGGCGAGAGCGGCAATCCGTCCCTGTTTCGCGTCTGAGGCACGGGGGGTCCCGGGACGATCCAGCCACCGATCTTCGTCCTCGCGCGGTCCGGTGAAGGGGCTTCGCGGGCTGCGCCCCGGGACGATCCCGGAGCGCGCGCCGGAGCGCCCGTCGAGCTCTGGCTCGAAGGCCGGGTGGACGCGCTCGACCGGTGCGAATTGCCGCCCGCGGCAGGCACCGGCGCCGAGCTCCTGCGCGCGCGCTACATCGCGCAGGGCGAGTCGTTCCTCGACGCCGCGGAGGGCCGTTTCGCGGTCGCCGTCCTGGATCGCGCCGCGGGCCGGGCCCTGATCGCGCGCGACGGGCTCGGCCACGCCTCCCTCGCCTACCTGCTCGACGGCGCGCGCTTCGCGGTGGCGAGCCAGGAGGCGGCGCTGGTCGAGCTGCCCGGCGTCTCGCGCGCGCTCGACGCCACGCGCCTCGCCGAATTCTTCGCCAACGAGGAGCTCTCCGGTGCGCGCACCTTCTTCCGCGGGCTGCACGCCCTGCTGCCGGGCGAGATGCTGATCGTCGAGGGCGAGCGCGTGCGGCGGCGCGAGCTGCCGCGCCCGAGCCTGGAAGCCCGCCTCGAGCTGCCGCGCTTCGAGGACTACGTGGAGCGCTTCGCGGAGCTGCTCCGGGAGAGCGTCGCGCGCTGCCTGCGCGGCGTCGAGAAGGCGGCGGTGCTGACCGGCGGCGGGCTCGACTCCGCTCCGCTCGCCGCCCACGCGGCACGCCAGCTCACCGCAGGCGGCCGGGCGAACGTGACCCTCCTCTCCTGGCGGGTGACCGATCCCGCCGCCGACGAGTCGCTCTACGCCGAGGCGCTCGCCGCCGCGCTGCCGGCGCGGCTCGAGTGGATCGACGCGCACGGCGCGTGGCCGTTCGCCGAGCTCGAGCGCTGGCCGGTCCACCCGTCGACGCCGGAGCAGACCGCCTACCGCTGGCTGCACGAGCGCGCCTACCAGCGCGCCGCCCGGCGCGGGCACCGCGTGGTGCTGGCCGGCTTCGGCGGCGACGCGCTCTACGGCCACGGCGAGCGCTGGTTCTTCCATCTGCTCCTGGCGCAGGGGGCCGGAGCGGCGATCGACCGCCTGCGCCGGGCTGCGCGCGACCTCGGTTGGCCGCGCGCGCTGCGCGCCCATCTCCTCGCCCCGCTCCTGCCGCGCTCCCGCCGTCTCCGGCGCGCGCCGGCCCGGTATCTCACCGAGGCTGCCCGGCACCGGCTGGCGGCGCGCCCGCGCTGGCCGCCGGAGGTCGCGCGCGCCCGGCGGCCGCGCCAGGCGGAGCGGCTGCTCGCGCTGCTCGACGGGCACGGCGAACAGGTCGAAGCGTGGTACGCGAGCGCGCACGGGCTCGAGCAGAGGACACCCCTGCGCGACTTCCGGCTGGTCGAGTTCGCGCTCGCGGTACCCGACCACGTGCTCGGCGACGGCGGAGAGACTCGCGCCGTGCTGCGCGCCGCGGTGCGCGGGCTGGTGCCCGAGCAGATCCGCGCCCGACGCGGAAAGGCCGACTTCCGGTCGCTGCTCCTGCGTGGTCTCGAACCCGAACGGCTGGGCTGGGCGCGCGCGCGGCTGCGCGCGCGGGACGCGCTCTGGCGCGGCACGGTCGAGGAGTCGGCAGTGGCGCGCTGGCTCGCGGGGCGCTTCGACGGCGACGCCGAGCGCGTCGCCTTCCTGCACTGCCTCTACGGCGAGCTCTGGCGCGAGCGCTCGCCCGCCGCGCCGCGCTCAGGCCAGCCGCTCGACTAGCCGTTCGCGCTCGAGCTCGGTGAGCAGCTCCGCGAGGTCGCGCGCGATCGCGCCGGGAGGGGCCTCGAACTCCGCCTCGAGCGTGGCGACCAGCTCGCGCAGGGCCACCGGCGAGGCGAGCAGCGCCCAGACCCGCGATCCGGTGACGTCGAGGTCGAAGTAGCGGCCGGCACCGAGCTCGAGCAGCACCGTCTCCCCGCCCAGGTCGCGCCAGACCACGCGCTCGCGCCGCCGGAAGCGTGCGTCGAGGTCGGGTGGCGCGGGATGCTGAGCCACGGCCCCCGCGTCAGGGCGCGATGCGCAGCGCCGGGTCGCCGAGCAGGTTGACGCCGCGCACGACGTCGATCATCCACGGCCGCGACGCCGCGAGCTCGCGGCGCGCGGCGGTGAGCGCGGGGCCGAGCGCGAGGCCGTTCTCCAGCAGCTCGCGCGCCACGAGCTCGCTCATCTGGCGGTGGGAGGCGCTCGCGGCGAGGGCTGCCGGTCCGAGCACGGCGACCGCGCCGCGGTCGCCGGCGAGCAGCAGGCGGTCCGCCAGCGTCGCCGCCTCGGGGGTCACGAAGAACGTGTTCCAGCAGCCCCACTGCGCGACCACGGACGGCCGTCCGGCGTTGGCGAGGGCCTGCGCGTCCTCGCGCGTGAAGAGCGTCTGGAAGCTCCAGTAGTCGGGCGCCGAGTGGCCGGCGTACTGGGCGAAGGCGACGCCCTGGTCGAGCGACGAGAGCAGCGCCGCGCGCGCGCCGGCCACGCCCAGATCGTCGACGTAGGCGCGCACGACCGACCAGCTCGTGGGCAGCAGCGCGAAGGTGGCCTCGGAGGTCGCCGCGAAGTCGGCGCCGACCTCGGCCCCGTCGGCGACCAGCAGCGCCGAGCCGGCGTGGCCGGCCGACGGATAGGCGAGGGTCTTGGCCACCAGCAGCGCGGTCTCCGCGGCCGTGTGCACGGGGAAGCGGCCGACCGCCAGCTCCGGCACGCCGTCGAGGTCGAGGTCGCCGTAAAGGGCGTCGGTAGGCGCCCTGCGCACGATCGGCCCGGTCTGGGCGTAGAGCGTCGGCACGAAGCTGAGCGAGCCGCTGCCGCCGTGGCCGAGGTAGTCGTAGGTGTCGCCACCGACCAGCAGCACCATCTCGGTGCCCAGGTGGGCCGCCGCGAAGGCGATGTAATCGCGGATCGCCTCGGGGCCGAAGCGTCCGTGGCCGAACTCGCCGTAGACCGCCTCGACGTCGGCCACCTGAACCGTGTAGCCGTCGGCCCGCCGCGCCGCGACCAGGGGATCGAGAGCGGCGATGAAATCCGGGTGCGCGATGACCAGGTACCGTGCCGGTTGGCGCCGCAGCTCGGGCGCGAGCGCCGCCGCGCGCAGGCCGGGGGCACGCAGCGCGGTCGGCTGCGCGACCACGAACTCCGGCCTCGAAGCCGACGGCACGGCCCGGAAGGTGGCGCGCCGGCCGAGCGGCGAAGGCTCGGTCGGGCGTGCGCCGAGGAAGGCGACCTGGTCGCCCGAGCGCTGGTAGCCGAGCACGCTCGCATCGCCGAAGCCGTCGACGGCGAAGGCCGGCGCCGCCAGGGCGAACGCGAGCTCGCCTTCGCGGGCGACGAGCGCGCGCGGATAGCGTGCACCGAAGCGGTCTACCGCGACCACCTCGAAGCCGACACCGGCGTCGACCGGCAGCGTGAGGGTGATCTCGTTGACACCCTCGACCAGCAGGCCGGCGCGCACCGGGATCTCGAGCGCGATTCGGGCCAGGCCGTCGAAGCTGCGGTCCGCGACCGGCACGCCGTTGAGCGCGACGAGCACGTGGTGGTCGGGGCCGGCGGGCCAGTCGGTCATCCCCCACAGCTCGAGCTCGAGCGTCGTGGCGCCGGCGCGCAGGCGGTCGACTGCGAACGAGTAGGTGCGCACCACGGGGTGCCCGGCGAAGGCGGCCACCCAGTCGCGGTACCAGGGGTCGTCGCCGGGCGCGGAGAAGGTCCATTCCAGATTCTCGTCGACGAGGACCGAGGCGGAGTAGGTGTCGGCCGGCGGCCGGGCACCGCCCGCGGCCGGGCCCGGCGGCAGCAGCACGCGCGCAGCGCGCGCGGGATCGACCGCGAGGCGGTAGACGTTGGTGCGCGTGTAGACGCCGGTCGCCGGGTCGCCGACGAACTCGACGTAGCTGCCGCGCCCGAAACGCGCCGGACCGCCCACCCGGATCGGCACCGGGCGGTCGAGCAGGGTGAGCGCGAGCGAGGAGGCCGGCACGCCCGCGAAGTCGAAGCCGGAGGCGGCGAGCTGCTCGTGGGTCAGGCGATAGATCCCGCCGCGATCGACCAGCAGGTCGACCACCGGCCGGGTCGGGACCGGGCCGGGGCCCGCGCCACGCTGCGCCGCAGCGCGCGCGCCGGCACGCCCCGCGGCGCGGCGCTCGTGCTCGGCGCGGATCGCCGCCCAGTCGGCCCGCGCCCGGGGCCGCCGCGCGCCGTAGGTGGTCTCGATCTCGAACGGCCCGTGCCGGCGGCGCTCGCCGCGCAGGTCGACGTCCTCGATCAGGAAGCGCTCGCCGGCGGCGCCCGGCAGCTCGAGCCGGTAGTCGACGCGCTCGAGCGAGAACGGGCGCCGGCTTTCGACCGGCCTGCCGGTCAGCTTGCGCCACGCACCGCGGCGCTCGGCGTAGAGATCGAAGCCGACGTTGCCGCTCTCGGAGGCCGTGGACCACTCGAAGGCCACGCCGCCGCCGAGGCGCTCGGCGCGGAAGTAGGCGAGCGAGACGGCGGTGGGGTCGCTGTAGATGCAGGGGCCATTGACCGTCGTGCAGCTGGCGACGAAGTCCTTCTGCACCGGGTCGGTCGAGGCATCGCTGGTCGAGAAGAACCAGCTCGCCTGGGGCGGGAAGGTGGGGAAGACCGGATTGCCCGGGATCGCCGGGGGACCGAGGGCGCCGGTGTTGTCGGTGAGCGCGGCGATCGGCACCTGGATGTCGATGAACCACTCGCCGGTCGCGTTGGTGGTGGTCGTGCAGCTCGCCGGGTCGGTCAGGCTGCTGGTCACGCCGCACACCCGCGAGTGGCTGCGCACGCAGGTGCGCACTCCACCGCCGCTGCCGCAGAGCACGCCCACGGTGGCGACCGCGCAGGCGGTGAACTCGTTGACCACGGTACCCGGGGCCGGGGCGGGGTCCTCGTTGGTCACCGACTGCGAAGGGTTGTCCTCCCACAGGACACGGATCCGGTCCTGGTTGCCCCAGAGATCGACCCAGATCTCCTTGAAGCCGTCCGCGTCGCTGTCGACCAGGTAGTTCCAGTGCGAGTTGCTGAGGCAGTTGTCGCTCGAGTCGCGGGGGTCGCCGTTGACGCGCATGCGGACGGCGAAGTAGTCGTTGCCGGTGTCGGTGTCGGAGCCGCCGTTGAAGTAGCTCCAGAAGCCGGTCGTCGAGGTGCCGCAGCAGGTGCCGCCGCCGAACGCCGCCGGATTGCAGTTGACCGCGTCGTACGGCGGCCCGCCCGAGGCGAGGTCCGTGCCCCCGGAGAAGGCGCTCGAGCCCCGGGTCGGATCGATGCAGGCGCCGTCGTTCTCGAAGTCGCGGGCGGGGACGCCGGCGATGGTGTAGGGGTACCAGCCGTGGGAGGTGAAGTTCGACCAAGCGGTGGGCAGGGTCGTCAGATCGGCCGTCGCGGCGCCGGCGAAGGCGATCACCGAGGTCAGGACGAGCGCCAACGGACGCCGGGACATACGCAGCATGGACTCGGCCCTCTCTCTCCGCCTGCGGCGCGCGCCGCGCCCCCTCGGTCCCGCGCAGCAGGAATCCCGCAAACCGCCATTATTCCAGACTCTTGCGCTCCACCCAAGGGGTGCCGGGCGGACCGGTCAGCCGAGCACGAGGGGGACCGCCCAGGCGCACCAGAGGGCCGCTGCCAGGGCGGCGAAGAGGTCCAGCACCGCGCCGTAGCGCGCCATTACCGGGATGCGCACGTAGCCGCTGCCGAACACGATGGCGTTGGGCGGCGTGCCCACCGGCAGGGCGAAGTCGCACGAGGCGGCGATCGTCGCCGCCACCAGCACCGGCACGCGCACCGCGGGTGCCGCAGCCTCGGCGAGCACGACCAGCATCACGGCGGTGGTGGCCGAGTTGGAGGCCAGCGCCGAGATCGCCACCGTGGCCGTGCTGGCGGCGGCGAGCTGCGCGAGCGGCGGCAGCGCGGCGATGCCGGCGAGACGGCCCGCCATCCAGGCCGCGAGGCCGCTCTCGTGCACCGCGGCGGCGAGCGCGAAGCCGCCGCCGAGCAGCAGGAGCGTGGACCAGGGCACGCGCGAGAGCGCGCGCCAGGGCAGCAGCCGGCCGCCGCCGGGCGCGGGCAGGACGAGCAGCGCGAGCGCGACCGCCATGGCGGCGCCGCCCTCGACGTGCGCCGTGCGCAGGCCGGGTATCCGGGCCCCGAGCGCGGCGGTCAGCGGCGAGCTGGCGATCCAGAGCGCCGCGACGGCCAGGAAGGCGGCCGCTACCGCGCGCTCGCCGCCCGAGACCCGTCCGAGCGCGGCGAGCTGGGTGCGCACGACCTCGCGCGCGTCGGCGGCCGGCGCGTCGCGGCGGCCCAGCCGCCAGAGCACGGCCCAGGCGGCGGGCAGCATGAGCGCCACGAAGGGGAGGCCGAGCAGGAGGAACTCGAAGAAGGAGACCGGCGTGCCGGAGCGCTCGAGGAAGCCGGCGAGCTGGGCGTTGGGCGGGGTGCCGATCTTGGTGCCGATGCCGCCCAGGTTGGCGCCCCAGGCGATGGCGAGCAGCAGCGCCATGCCGTAGCGCTCGAGCCGGCGGCCGTCGCGCGCCTCGAGCTGCGCGACCAGGGCGAGGCCGATCGGCAGCATCATCGCGGCGGTGGCGGTGTTCGAGATCCAGAGCGAGACCGAGGCGGTGGCGACCAGCACGCCGGCGAGCAGGCGGCGCGGATCGGTGCCGATCGCGGCGAGCGCGCCCAGCGCGAGCCGGCGATGCAGGCCCTGCTGCTCGATGCCGGCGGCGATCATCATGCCGCCGGCGAACAGGAAGCAGTAGGGGTCGAAGTAGGGCGCGACCGCGGCCGCGAGATCGCCTGCCGGACCGCGGCCGAACACGCCGGCGAGCGGGAAGGCGGCGAGCGGGACGCAGGCGGTCCAGTGGATCGGCAGCGCCTCGGTCAGCCACCAGACCGCCATGGCGAGCGCGACGGCCGCGGCACGCGCCGGCCGGGCGCCCAGCTCCCCGGCGTGGTGGAGGGAGCTGTCGAAGACGAGCACGGCGGCGGCCGCGGCGAAGCCGGCGGCCAGCCGCCAGGGTCGCACGCGGCTCACATCGAGGCGTCCTGGACGACCTGCCAGGGGCCGGTGCCGCGGCGGTGGAAGACGAGCAGGGTGAGGCCGGTGGCGGTCTCGCGCTGCGGCCCGGAGAGCGTCCAGCGCGCCACCGCCGAGGCCGCGCGCGGCGGCCCCTCGCCGGGCGCCGCGCGCACCTCGAGCAGCTCGAGCGCGAGCGCGCCCATCGCGGCGCGGTCGGGATAGCGGCTCCGGTAGCGGGCGAGGACCTCGGTGCGGCCGCGCGTCAGGCCGGTCGGGGAGACGAAGAGCGCATCCTCGGCGTAGCCGGCGCAGAAGGCGTCGAGGTCGCCGCGCGTCCAGGCCGCGGCCTGCTCGTCGAGCAGCGCCCGGATCTCGGCGCGCAGCCCGTCGGCCCCTGTCGTGGGAGCCGCCGCGGGGCCGTCCGCGGCCGCGAGGGCGGGCGTCGCGGAGAAGAGGGCGAGCGCCAACGGCGCCGCGAGGAGCTGGCGCCGCGGCCGGCGGCGGCGGGCGTGCGGGGCGTGGCGGCTCGGGATCACGGCGCCTCCCTTCGCGGGGGTTCAGAGGAAATGGAGCGTCTCGTCGACGCGCGGGCGCGCCGCGCGGCGCTCGAGCACCCGCGAGCGCAGCCTGAAGAACTCGGCCAGATCGCCGTCGGCGGCGTCCTCGCCGCCGGCCATCTCGCCCTCGAGCGACTCGGGGTCCTCGCCGCGCTCGAGCCGGTCGAGCACGTCGCGCAGCTTCGGCCCCGCCTCGAGCCCGGTCAGCTCGGTGAAGCGCCGCAGCACGCGCGAGAGCTGGCGCGGGTCGGGCTGGGCGGAGTCGTCGAGCCCCTCGAACTCCGAGGCCATCGATTCGAAGGCGCGCTCGAGCCGCTCGTCGTCCACGCCGGCGAGCGGGTCGAGGTCGGCGTCCTCCGGACCCGGCTCGGAGCGCCCGGGCCGCGGGGTCGAGAAGCGCGACGGCCGCCGCGGCAGCTCCGGCCGCCCGCAGCGCGGACAGGCCGGCCGCGCCTCCGGCGCCACCCGCGCGGAGAAGAAGCTGAACACCGTGTGGCAGTCGGCGCAGTAGAACTCATAGATCGGCATGGCGGCGGGGCTTCCAGGCTCGGCAGCGAGTCTACGTCGAGTGTCGCGCCTCGGCCGGAGCGCGGGATGCGGGTCGGGCGCGAGGCTCGCGCGGCAGTGGCCGTCAGCGGTAGACCTCGCGCCGGTGGCCGATCCTGAGGACGACGATGCGCCGATCGGAGTCGTGGACCTCGTAGAGGATCCGGTGGTCGCCCTGGCGGACCCGGAAGAGCGACGACCGGCCGGCCAGCTTCTGCGCGCCCGCGGGGCGGGGATCGCCGGCCAGGGCGCGGATGCGGTCGACGATCCGCCGGCGCTCGGAGCGCGGCTCGAGGCGCTCGAGCTCGCGCGCCGCGGAGCGCTTGATCTCCAGGCTATAGCCGGCCACGCCGCTTGAGGTCGCGGACGACCGTCTCGAAGTCGAGGGCGGGCTCGCCCTCGCGGACTTCGGACGCCTCGAGGTCGATCGCGTCCTCGGCGAGCGCGAGCCTCACCGCGTCGTTGACCATCTCGGAGATCGAGACGTCGGAGGCCGCCGAGCGCAGCCGCAGCGCCCGGTGCAGCTCGGAGTCGAGGTAGATCGTGGTGCGCTTCGTTTCACTCACGCGCGGCAACCTAGCGCCAAGACGTCATGACGTCAAGACGTCGAGGCCTCGACGAGCCCGGGCGGGGTGGGCGGACGGCCGCGCGGTCAGGCCAGCGCGAAGGCGCGGTCGAAGGCGAGCTCGGCGCGGGCGGCGTCGCCGGTCAGGAGTCGGCCGAGCTCGACCAGGCTGGCGCGCAGCTTCCTGCGGCTCGGCTCGAGCGGGAAGGAGAGCACCTGCGGCAGCGCGGCGGCGCGCGAGGCGAGCCGCTGAACGCACCCTCCCGGCTCGCCGGGGGCGCCGGTCAGCGGCACCACGAGCGCGTCGATGTGCTGGCCCAGGGCCTGGAGGTAGGCGAGCAGGGCCGCGGCCGGGTCCGCGCCGCGCTGCAGCCGCTCGAGGCGCTCGTGGCCGAGCGCGGCGAGCTGCTCGGTCGCGCTCACCACCCGGACTCCGAGCTCCCTGAAGTAGAGATCGAGCGCGCGCCGGAGCGGCCCCGCCTCGATCACCGGTGCGAGCGTCACCGTGGGCGGCGTCGGCGTCGCCCGGTCCCGCGCGACCGGCTGGTAGCCGCGCGCCAGCAGCGTCCGCCGCCAGGGGGCCTCGGCGAACCACGGGCGGATGCGGGGCGCCCAGCGGCGCAGCAGCTCGAGCCCGGGCACCTCGCCGACGCAGGCCTGGATGGCGCGCTCGATCGCGGCCCGGTCGGGGAGCAGGCCGTGCCGGAACTCCGGCCGCAGCCGGCGATGCAGCCGCCGGAGGCGGCGCCGCACGCGCGCCGCGCCACGCGCGAGCGCCTCGCCGAGGCCGCCCGCCGCGGCGCGGTCGGCCATCTCCTCGACCTCGCGCACGCCCGCGAGCGCGGCCTCGTGGAAGTCGTGCGCGGCGAGCGTCTGGGCCGTGAACTTGCGGAAGTGCAGGCCCTTGATCGCCAGGCGGACGGCCTGGTCGAGGTGCGACGGCCGTTGGAGGAGGGTGCGCAGCAGGAATTTGAGGTAGGCCGGCCCCTGGCGCGACAGGAGCTGCCGGCCGAGCGAGCGCGCCAGCGCCAGCAGCTCCGCGCGGCCCACCGGGTGGCGCGGCCGCGGACGGCGGCCGAGGCGGGCGAGCAGCGTCCAGCAGCGCTCGAAGTAGCTCTTCAGGCCCTCGTCGTAGAGGGTCGAGAGGACCCGCCGGTAGCCGGCGATCAGCACCTCGCGCTCGAGCTCGGAGCGGAAGTTGAGCGTGACCTCGACGTTGTTGCCG
>JAFNAE010000158.1 GCA_017860005.1 Acidobacteriota bacterium
GGGCTGACCTGGACGACCGACTACTGCAACTACGCCTGCTCGGACCACGCCCCCTGGTGGGAGCGCGGCTTCCGCTCCGCGTTCGCCTTCGAGGCGCAGTTCGGCACCAACCCGTTCATCCACACCAGCGGCGACACGGTGGCGTCGCTCGGCAACAGCGCCGCCCACGCCGCCAAGTTCGCGCGCCTGGCCGCCGCCTTCCTGGTCGAGACGACGCTCGACGGCGACGTCCTGCCCTTCCTCGACGGCTTCGAGACCTCCGACACCTCGCGCTGGTCCGCGGCCTTCCCGTAGGGACCCGAGTCGCTCCTCGCGCTGCGCCCCGGGGACCGTTCGCCTAGAACGGCCCCCAGCGCAGGGCGTGGGCGGCCAGCAGCAGGACGAGGCCGGCGCCGAGCCAGGCGAGCTGGAGCGGCCAGAGGAACTTCACCCAGCGCGTCCAGGGCACGCCGATCAGGGCGAGGCCGGCCATGAAGTAGCCGCAGGTGGGGGTGAAGATGTTCGAGAAGCCGTCGCCCAGCTGGTAGGCGAGCACCGAGGTCTGGCGGGTGACGCCCACCAGGTCGCCGAGCGGCGCCAGGATCGGCACGGTGAGCGCCGCCTGCCCCGAGCCCGAGGGGACGAGATAGGAGACCGCGACCTGCACCGCGTAGCTGCCGGTGACCGTCGCCCAGGCCGGCAAGCCGGCGACCGCGCCGGCGAGCGCGTGGAGGATCGTGTCGGTGACCCGCGCGCCGTCGAGCAGCACCAGCGTCGCGCGCGCGAGGCCGACCACCAGCGCCCCGCCCGCCATCGCGCCCACGCCGCCGACGAACACCTCCGCCGTGCGGTTGGCGCCCAGCCCGCCGAGCAGCCCCGCACCCACCGCGACCCCGAGGAAGACGCCGCCCAGCTCGAGGATCCCCCACTGCCAGGCGAGCGTGCCCGTGATCAGCAGTGCGAGCGAGGCGCCGAGCAGGGCGAGCACCGCGCGCGGCCGCCAGGTCGCGCGCGCGGGCGGGTCCGACGGCTCCCCCGCCGCCGTCGCGCCGGCCACGCCGGCCGCGGGAGCGCGCCGGACGCGGCGGCCGTAGTGGGTGACGTGGACGATCGCGAGCGACGTCATCACCGCCCAGACCACGGCGCGGAAGCCGAGGCCCGAGAACAGCGGCAGCCCGGCGATCCCCTGCGCGACGCCGACCGTGAACGGGTTCAGGAAGGCGCCCGCGAAGCCCGCGCCGGCGCCGACCAGGGCGATCGCGCCGCCGGTCACCTCGTCGTAGCCGAGGCGGCGCGCCAGCAGCACGAGCGGCGGCAAGAAGGGCAGCGTCTCCTCGGCCATGCCGAAGGTGCCGCCGCCGACCGCGAAGGCGAGCATCAGCGCCGGAACCACGATCCCCTCGCGGTTCCGACAGGCGGCGAGCACGAGGCCGATGCCGGCGTCGATGGCGCCGGTCGCGGCGACCACCGCGAAGGCGCCGCCGATCAGCAGGATGAAGAAGACGATGCGCGCGGTCGCCTCGAGCCCGCGCGGGAAGGCGAGCGCGAGGTCGGCCAGCGACGCCGGACGCGCCTCGACCGACCGGTAGGACCCGGGATCGACCTGCACCCGACCGTCCCGCTCGACGCGCGCGTACTCGCCCGCCGGGACGAGGTGGGTGGCGAGCGCGGCGGCGAGCGCCAGCAGGGCGAGGAGCACCCAGGTGTGCGGCAGGCGCGAGCGCGGCTCGGCGCTCATCGGGGCGCGGCGCCGCAGAAGCCGAGCGCGGTCTCGAAGTAGATCGCCGCCGCGTCGAGCAGCTCCCCGACCGGCACCGACTCGCGCGGCGAGTGCGCGAGGGCGAGGTCGCCGGGCCCGAGGACGAGCGTCGGCACGCCGCCGTACGCGGCGAGCAGCGCTCCGTCGGTCCAGGCCGGGAAGGCGCAGGGCTCGGGCGCGCGGCCGGTCACGGCGCGCAGCGCCGCGCCCGCGCATGCGACCAGCGGGTGGCCGGGATCGAGGACGAGCGCCACGTGCTCCATCGTCGCCATGCCCCCCGCCACGCGTCGGACCTCGATCGCCAGGCCCGGAAAGCGCGCCTCGACCTCGCGCCCGAGCTCGACGAGCTCGGCGACGACCGTGGCGTAGCTCTCGTTCGGCACGGTGCGGCGGTCGAGCTCCACCGTGCAGCGCGCGGCCACGGTCGAGGGCTGGTCGCCGCCGCGGATGGTGCCGGCGTTGATCGTCGGCGGCCCGAGCAGCGGGTGGGCGCGCGCGGCGAATCGGGGCAGCAGCCGCTCCTCGACCAGGACCAGGAAGCGGGCCGCGGCGGCGACGGCGTTGATCCCGGCCGCCGGCGTGCCGCCGTGGGCGGCGCGGCCGGTGAGCTCGACCGCCAGCCACTCGAGCCCCTTGTGGCCGAGCGCCGGCCGGTTGCCGGTCGGCTCGCCCACCAGCGCGCCGTCGGCGGCCAGGCCCGAGCGCACCAGCGCCTCGGCGCCCAGGCTCTCCATCTCCTCGTCGACCACGGCTGCCAGCACCAGCTCGCCCGCGGGCAGCGCGCGGTCCTCCCCGGCCACCGCGAGCGCCGCCGCCATCGCGGCGAGCGCGCCCTTCATGTCCACCGCGCCGCGGCCGTGGAGCCGGCCGTCGCCGACCTCGCCCGAGAAGCCGGCGCCGGGCTCGCCGGCGTTGAGCGGCACGGTGTCGGTGTGGCCGCAGAGCAGGAGAGTGCGGCCGGGGCTCCGGCCGCGCACGCGCGCGACGAGATTGGGCCGGCCCGGCGCGACCTCGGTGCGCTCGACGGCGACGCCGCGCGCGACGAGGTAGCGCTCGAGCACGTCCACCGCGGCCTGCTCCTGCCGCTCGAGGCCGGGATGGCTCGGCGCGCGCACCAGCTCCTGCGCCAGCTCGACCAGCCCGGCGCGCGCGAAGCGCTCGCGATCGACGGTCATCGGGGCCGGAGTCTACGCCGCCGGTCGGGGCTCAGGGCCGCGCCGGCGCCTCGAGCGCGCGCAGCACCGGCAGCTCGCCGACCGTGCGGTCCCAGTGCGGCGTGCGCCGGAACCACCAGAGGTAGCGCGCCCGGGAGTCGGCGGCGAAGGCCTCGTCCTCGAGCGCGCGCGACCATTCGGCCGCCACGGCGGGGTCGGCGAGCGCGCGCAGCGCGAAGTCCTCCAGCCGCCAGGTGTCGATGTACTCCTTGTTCTCGAACACGGTCGAGAGGAAGCCCCAGGCGAGCAGGGAGTCGGGCGCCTCGGGCTCGAGCAGCTGCACCGCGACCTCGAAGTCGGGCTGGTCGGCGGGCACCCAGAGCGTGCCCGCCGGCAGCGCGCGCCGCTCGCGCGCGCGGAGGACCTCGGGCGTCACGCGCGTCCGGCCCTGGTAGGGGCGGGCCGCGAAGACGGGGCCCGAGAGGCGCATCGTTTCGACCTCGAGCTCGCGCCCCTCCGGCAGCCGCTCGACGACGAGCCCGTGGTCGGCGAGCCGGCTCTCGATCGCCGGCCAGCCCGGCAGCACCAGGTAGCCGCGCGGCCGGGGCAGCGCGACCGCCGGCACGTCGCGCCGCAGCCAGGGCACCTCGAGCGCGCGCCCGGTGCCGGGCCGGAAGCGCAGGAAATCGCGCCCGGTCGCGCTCGAGCGCTCGACCGTCCAGTCCGAGAACGGCACCCGGATGCGCTCCGGCTCCGCGGCGCGCCAGGCGACCACGACCTCGGAGGGCGGCGCGTCCGGCCGGCCGCGCGCCACGGTGGCGCGCTCGGCCTCCTCGACCGCGGCGACCAGCGCCGGGCCCGAGGCGCGCAGGTCCTCGAGCAGCGCCCCGAGGAAGGCGCGCACCGCCGCGACGCGCTGGCGGTAGGGCTTGCGCGCGTGGGTCTCGACCAGCACCACCGGCCGGTTGCGCAGCGGGAAGTAGCCGGTCGAGAAGCGCGGCTCGCCGACGCGGCTGTCGATCCCCTGCGCGGGGTCGGCCTCCGCGACCAGCGACACGTAAGGTCCGGCGCCGTGCCCGGCGCGCTCGAGCGCGGCCACCACGCCCGGCCAGCGCGCCTGGAGCCAGGCGTCCACCGGCGCCGGCAGCCGCGGCGCCTCGGCCAGGCCGTAGGTGAACACCCAGGCCAGGTCGACGCCGTCGGTGACGTGCACGTCGACGTCGAGATGGGGCCGCCAGCGGTTGACCAGGCCGACCAGCGCGCGCGCCTCCGGGGTCTCGAGCTTGAGCCAGTCGCGGTTCAGGTCGTGGCCGTCGGCGGTGGTTCGGAAGCCCATGCCGCGCACCGGACCGTCCTGGTTCGGGCGGTTCCAGGGCGAGACGCGCTCGTGGCCATCGACGTTGTAGACGGGCACCACGAGCAGCGTCGCGGCGTCGAGCAGCTCGCGCTGCCGGCCGAGCGCCAGGTCGCGCAGCAGCTCGAGGCAGGCGTCCTTGCCGTCGATCTCCCCGGCGTGGATGCCGTTCTCGATCAGCACGATCGGTTTGCCGGTGGCGCGCGCCGCCGCGGGCGTGAAGGCGCGCTCCTTCGACAGGATCGCGACGGTGAGCGGCCGCCCCTGCGGCGAGACGCCGAAGCTCTCGAGCGAGAGCTCCGGCAGGCGCGCCGCGAGCCGCGCGAGGTAGGCGAGCGTCTCGGCGTACGACGGCGTCGCCTCGTAGCCGGCCGCCTCGGCGGGCGTGCGCCAGTCGGGCGCGACGGGGGCCTCCGGCGGCGCCTGGCCGTGCGCGGCCCCGGCGAGCGCCAGGCCGGCGAGGACGGCGACGGCGGCGCGCCGGCGAGCGCGCCCCGTCCCGGGACGACCGAGCTCCGTTCCGCTCCCCGGCATCTCTCTTCCCCCTCCCCTCCCCGGTCCGGTCCCGCGCGGGACCCCGCGTCCGTCCTCAGTCGCGCTCCACCACCATGGCGAAGCCGTGGCCGCCCGCGGCGCAGACGGTGAGCAGGCCGAACTTGAGCCCGCGCCGCGCCAGCTCGTGGACGAGCTGCATGGTGACGCGCGCGCCGGTGGCGCCGAACGGGTGGCCGAGCGCGATCGAGCCGCCGTTGACGTTCCAGCGCTCGAGGTCGACTTCGCCCACCGGCTCGCTGCGGTTCAGCTCGTCGCGCGCGAAGCGGCGCGACGCCAGCGCCTTGAGGTTCGACAGCACCTGCGCCGCGAACGCCTCGTGCATCTCGACCAGGTCGATGTCGGCGAGCCGCAGCCCGGCGCGCTCGAGCGCGAGCGGCGCCGCGTAGGCCGGCCCCTGCAGGAGCTGCCCGCCGGGCGGGATGGCGCTGTAGGCCCACGAGCGCACGAAGGCGAGCGGCGCGCACCCGAGCGCGCGCGCCTTCCTCTCGCTCATCAGGACCACCGCCGAGCCGCCGTCGGTGATCGGCGACGAGTTGCCGGCGGTCAGGGTGCCGAAGCGGCGGTCGAACACCGGCCGCAGCGCGGCCAGCCCCTCCGGCGAGACGTCCGGGCGCACGCCGTTGTCGGCCACCACGGCGCGCTCGTAGCCGGGCGCGGGCAGCACCGGCACGAGCTGCTGCGCGAAGCGGCCCTCGGCGGCGGCCGCCGCCGCGCGCCGGTGCGAGAGCAGCGCGATCTCGTCCTGGGCGCGCCGCGAGACCGAGTTCTCCTTGGCCATCTTCTCGCACGCCTCGCCCATGGTCATGCCGGTCGAGTACTCGGCGATGGCGGGTGCGACGGGCGCGAAATCGCGCGGCCGGAAGCGCGCGAGCGCGCCCAGCCGGGCGCCCGCCGTGCGCGCCTTCTGCAGGCGCTGGAGCTTGCCCACCGCGCTCCTGGGGAAGCGCACCGGGACGTTGGAGAGCGACTCGGCGCCGCCCGCCAGGACGATCTCCGCCTCGCCGGAGAGGATCGCCTCCGCCGCCGACGTGATGGCCCGGTTCGAGGAGGCGCAGGCGAGGTTCACCGCCCAGCCCGGGATCGAGGCCGGCAGCGCGGCGCGCAGCACCGCCTCGCGGCCGAGGTTCGGGCCGTCGAGCGCGGGCAGGACGCAGCCGAAGACCGCGAGGTCGATCTCGGCCGGGTCGGCGCCGGAACGCGCCACCGCCTCGGCCGCGGCGACGCCGGCCAGGTCGATGACGTCGAGCGCGTCGAGGTCGGTCCCCGATCTCGAGAACGGCGTGCGCGCCGTGGCCACGATCGCCACCCGCCCGTGCGCTCCGTAGAGCCGCTGGCGGGAGACGCGGTGGATCGAGGGGAAGCCGGCGCCGACGCCCCCCGCGCGCACGGTCTCGCAGCGCTCGCCGATCTCTTCGCGCGCCGAGGCGTCGGCGAGCGCCGGCAGGGGCGAGTCCGCGGCT
>JAFNAE010000058.1 GCA_017860005.1 Acidobacteriota bacterium
GAGGACGTCACCGACCCGCGGCGCGCCGCCGAGGCGCTGCGCCGCTCCGAGCGCCTGGAGAGCCTCGGCGTGCTCGCCGCCGGGCTCGCACACGACTTCGGCAACCTGCTCACGCCGGTGCTCGGCCGCGCCGAGCTGATGGTCGCCCAGCTCGCCCCGGACTCGCCGCTGCGCGTCCACGCCGAGGCGATCCGCGCCGCCGCCGAGCTCGCCGCCGAGCTGGTCGAGCACCTGCGCGTGTTCTCCGGCAGGCGCTCGCTCGAGCCGCACGCCCTGGACCTCAACTCGATCGTCTCCGAGGTCGTGGACCTGATGCGGCCGATGGTGCCGCGCGACGTGCGCATCGAGCTCGACCTCGAGCCGCGCCTGCCGCGCACGGTCGGAGATCCGACCGAGATCCGCCAGGTCGTGCTGAACCTGCTCACCAACGCGCTCGAGGCGGTCTCGGACCGGGGCGGCAGGGTGGCGCTGCGCACCCGCGCCGACGAGATCGGCGCGTCGAGGCTCGCCGCCTTCGACGTGGTCGAGGGCGTGGAGCCCGGCGCCGTGGCCGTGCTCGAGGTCGAGGACGACGGCCACGGCATGGCGGCCGAGGTCAAGGCCCGGCTCTGGGAGCCGTTCTTCACCACCAAGCCGCGCGGCCGCGGGCTCGGCCTGCCCTCGGTGCACGGCATCCTGCGCCGCCATCGCGCCGGGCTCGAGGTCGTCTCGCGACCGGGTCAGGGCGCCTGCTTCCGCGTCTACCTGCCGGCCGCCCCCGCGCGCGAGCACCCCGACCCCGCGGCGCGGACGACCACGCGCTGAGCCCGGGCACCGCCGGCGCCGCTTGCTAGACTGCCCGATCATGCCCGAGACGCACTCCACCACGGTGCTCCTGGTCCGCCGCGACGGGCGGGTCGTGATGGCCTCCGACGGCCAGGTCACGCTCGCCAACACGGTGGTCAAGGCCGGCGCCTCCAAGGTCAAGCGCGCCGGCAAGGGCCGCGTCCTGGTCGGCTTCGCGGGCGGCGCCGCCGACGGTCTCGCGCTCTTCACGCGCTTCGAGGCCAAGCTCGACGAGTTCAACCAGAACCTCGAGCGCGCCGTGGTGGAGCTCGCCAAGGACTGGCGCACCGACCGCGCCCTGCGCCAGCTCGACGCGGTGATGCTGGTCGCCGACGCCGAGCGCAGCTTCCTGGTCTCCGGCCAGGGCGACCTGCTGCAGCCCGACGAGGACGGCGTGCTCGCCATCGGCTCCGGCGGCAACTTCGCGCTCGCCGCCGCGCGCGCCCTGCTGCGCCACACCGCACTGACGGCACGCGAGATCGCCGTCGAATCGATGCGCGTCGCCGCCGAGCTGTGCATCTACACCAACGACCGGCTGACGCTCGAGGAGCTGCCCTGAGGTGACCGCGCCCGCGCCGGAACGGCCGCCGCTCGAGACGCTGACGCCGCGCCAGATCGTGGCCGAGCTCGACAAGCACGTGATCGGGCAGGCGGCCGCCAAGCGCGCGCTCGCCAATGCCCTGCGCAATCGCTGGCGCCGCCAGCAGCTGGCGCCCGAGCTGGCCGAGGAGATCCTGCCCAAGAACATCCTGATGATCGGCCCCACGGGAGTCGGCAAGACCGAGCTCGCGCGCCGGCTGGCCAAGCTCGCGCGCGCGCCGTTCCTCAAGATCGAGGCCTCCAAGTTCACCGAGGTCGGCTACGTCGGCCGCGACTGCGAGTCGATGATCCGGGACCTGGTCGAAGTCGCGGCCGGCCTGGTGCGCGAGGAGAAGCGCGCCGCGGTCGCCGAGAGCGCCCGCCGGCGCGCCGAGGAACGCCTGCTCGCCCTGCTCCTGCCGACCGGCGCTCCCGGCTTCGGTCCGGCCAGCAGCCACGGCGCGGAGGAGCTCACGGCCACGCGCGAGAAGCTGCGCGAGAAGCTGCGCGCCGGCGGCCTCGAGACGCGCGAAGTCGAGATCGAGGTCGAGGAGAACGCCGCGCCCAGCCTCGAGATGATCACGCCCCAGGGGGTCGAGGAGGTCGGCTTCAACATGAAGGAGATGCTGCCCGGCCTGTTCTCGCGCCGGCGGCGTCAGAAGATGACCGTGGCCGAAGCGCGCGAGACGCTCGAGGCCGAGGAGGCCGAGGCGCTGATCGACCGGCAGCAGGTCTCGCGCGAGGCGCGGCACCGGGTCGAGCAGACCGGCATCGTCTTCCTCGACGAGATCGACAAGGTGGCCGGCCGCGAGCGCGGCCAGGGCCCCGACGTGTCGCGCGAGGGCGTGCAGCGCGACCTGCTGCCGATCGTCGAGGGCACGACGGTGTCCACCAAGCACGGCCCGGTGCGCACCGACCACATCCTGTTCGTGGCCGCGGGGGCGTTCCACGTCGCGCGCCCCTCCGACCTGATCCCCGAGCTGCAGGGGCGCTTCCCGATCCGCGTCGAGCTCGAGCCGCTGGGCGAAGACGACCTCGCGCGCATCCTGACCGAGCCGGAGCACTCTCTCACGCGCCAGTACGCGGCGCTGCTCGGCGCCGAGGGCGTGCGCCTGAGCTTCGCTCCCGAGTCGATCTCGGAGCTGGCGCGGCTCGCCGCCGAGGTCAATCGCGCGACCGAGAACATCGGCGCGCGCCGGCTCGCCACGCTCCTCGAGCGCCTGCTCGAGGAGGTCTCCTTCAACGCTCCCGAGATGCAGGGCGTCGAGCTCGTGGTCGACGCGGCGTTCGTGCGCCGCATGCTCGACGGCCTCGCCTCCGACCAGGACCTCTCCCGCTATGTGCTCTGACCGCCGTCTCCGGCCCGCCGCCCTGGCCGGGCTCGTTCTCCTCGCCCTCGCCGGCTGCGGCAAGAAGGGCGACCCGCTGCCGCCGCCGCGCGCGGTGCCCGCCGCGGTCTCCGACCTCGCGCTGCGCCAGCGCGGCGATCGCGTGCTGCTCGAGTTCGGCCATCCGCGCACCACGGTGGCGGGCCTGCCGCTGCCCGTGATCGAGTCGGTCACGCTGGTCGAGCTCGAGCGCCCGGCGCCGGCCGCCGGGCAGCCCCTGGTCGTGGCGCCGCCCGAGCTCGCCGGGGCGCGGACGGTGGCCGAGCTCGCCGGCGCCGAGCTCGCCGCCGCGGTGGTCGGCGATCGCGTCCGCATCGAGGTCGCCCTGCCCCAGCCGCTGCCCGAGCCCGCCGTCGCACGCGCCTACGCGGTGCGCACCAAGGCGCTGGACGGTGTCCACTCCGCGTTCTCGAACGTCGCGGTGCTCGTGCCCCGGCCTGCCCCCGAGGCCCCCGGCGAGCTCGAGGCGCGGCCCCGGAAGGAGGGCATCGAGGTCCGCTGGCAGGCGGTCGAGGGCGCCGCCGCAGGCTACGCGCTCCTGCGCCGCGCCGCCGACCGGCCCGGCTGGGGCGCGCCGCTCGCGCTGGTCGAGGCCGGCGTCACCCACTGGCTCGACACCGGCGCCCGCTACGGAGAGCGCTACGTCTACACCGTGCTCGCGCTCGCCGCGCGTGCGCCCGACATCGAGAGCGCCCCGCGCGCCGAGCGCGAGGTCGACTACCAGGACCGTTTCGCGCCCGCGCCGCCGCCGGCGCTGCGCGCGCTGGCGCTGCCCGGCCAGGTCCGCCTCCTCTGGGAGGCGAGCCCGGACGCCGACGTGGCGGGGTACCGCCTCGAGCGCGCACAGGCGGCGGGCGAGTTCGCGGCGGTGGGCGAGGGACTCCTCACCTCGCTCGAGCACGCCGACGGCGGCCTCGCCGCCGAGACCGTCTTCCGTTACCGGGTCGTGGCCGTGGATCGTGCCGGCAACGCCTCCGAACCCTCCGCGACGGCCGAGGTGCGCACACCGTGACGCAGTTCTTCAAGGTCTCGGGCGGGGGCAACGACTTCCTCGCCCTGATCGAGCCCGAGCGGCCGCCGGACCAGGCCGAGATCGTGGCCTGGTGCGCGCGCGGGCTGTCGATGGGCGCCGACGGCGTGTTCGTCCTGCGCCGGGCGGGGGCCGCGATCGGCATGGACTACTGGAACAGCGACGGACGGCCGGCGGCGCTGTGCGTCAACGGCACGCGCTGCGCAGCCCGCCTCGCCTTCGAGCTCGGCTGGGCGCGGGACGAGGTGACGGTGGAGACCGGCGCCGGGCCGCTGCGCGCCCGCCGTTCGGGGCCGACCGCGGTGGCCCTCGAGCTGCCCGGCCCGGCGAGCATTCCGCGCCGGGTCGCGGCCGAGCTGCCGGCGGGCGCGGTCGAGGGCTGGGCCGTGACCGTCGGAGTGCCCCACTTCGTGGTGCTCTGGAAGCCGAGCCTCGCGGACTGTCCCGTCGCCGTGTTGGGCGCGGCCCTGCGCCGCCACCCCCAGTTCGCCCCGGCCGGCACCAACGTGGACTTCGTGCGCTTCCCGGCGCGCGATCGCCTCGAGATCCGCAGCTTCGAGCGCGGGGTCGAGGCCGAGACGCTGGCGTGCGGCAGCGGCGTGCTCGCCGCCACCGCCGTCGGCCTCCAGCTGTCGCTGGTCCGGCTGCCGGTCGCCGCGCTCACCCAGGGCGGCTTCGAGCTGGTCGTCGCGGGCGAGTGCGTCGGCTCCGCCCCCAGCCGCTGGACGCTCGCCGGCGACGCCCGCGTCCTCGGCTCGCTCGACCTCGGCGCCGAGGCCTCGCTACCCGCCCCGGCCCCGCCGCGCTGGACGGACTAGCCGCTCACCAGCGCGAGGTGTCGCCGGTCTCGAAGCCGTCGACGAAGATCGCGGCGCCATTCGCCCAGAGCTCGACCGGCTGGTGCCCACCCGACCAGTTGGCGCCCGCCAGGTCGATGTCGCCGTCGCCGTCGAGATCGGCGAGACGCATGCTGTGCGAACCGGTCGCCGCCAGCACCTGCTTCGTCCACGCCGCGCCCGCGCCGCCGTTCCAGTAGACCTTGACCTCGTCGGGGTCGGCGCCCTGGTGCATCTCGGCGGCGGCGACGTCGAGGTCGCGGTCGCCGTCGAGATCGGCGACGCCGACGAAATGGTGGACGCTCTCGACTGCCGGGTCGATCTCGTGCTCCGTCCAGGGCTGCCCGGCATCGGCCGGCGCCTCGAACCAGGCGATGCGATAGCTGCCTCCCGCGCTCTCGGAAGGCGCGAGCACCGCGTCCACCCGACCGTCGCCGTCGACGTCGCCGGCGGCGACGAAGGTCGCGTCCCAGGTCCAGGAGGTGCTGTAGACGTGCTGAGTCCAGACCGAGGAGGGTGCCAGGCTGCGCGGGTTCTCGATCCAGCGCGCCTCGACCAGGAGGTCGAGATCCCCGTCGCGATCCACGTCGGCCGTCGCCAGCCCCTCGCCCGCCGGGAGGGCGAGGCTGCGATGCACCCAGACGGTGGGCGCGTCCTGGCGGTAGAGGTGGAGCGCGTCACCCGAGCCGCCCTGGTTGCGCGCGACCAGGTCGAGGTCGCCGTCGAGGTCGAAGTCCGCCACCTCGACGTCGTGGAGCGTGCGCGCCTCGATCGGATGCGCGCTCCAGGACGGTCCCTCGTACCAGCGCAGCTCGCCCACCGCGATCGCGACCACGTCGGGCGTCAGGTCGCCGTCGACGTCGGCCACCTCGAGGTCGGTCGAGAAGCTGCCGCCGGGCGCGATCTCGTGGCGCGCGAGCGCCGGGCTCTCGTACCAGACCAGGCCGCCGCCGTTGCCCTGGACCAGCAGGTCGACGAGCCCGTCGCCGTCCACGTCGCCGGCCGACTTGCCCCAGGGGTCGGACGGCCCGGCGGCGTCGACGACCTGGTAGGTGAAGGTCGCCTGTGCCGCGAGCGGGGCGGGCGCCAGCAGGGCGGCGGCGAGCGCGGGCGCGAGCAGGGAGGCACGCATGACGCGACCCTAACCGACCCGGACGGCGGTCGGAGCGAGACCCGTCACGGCCTCGACTCGACGCTCCGCGCGTACCTGGTACGAGGTTCCCTCCCGGGGCCGCGGACGTATCATGGCCGCCGGGAGGAGCCCCCATGGACGACATCCTCGGCCTGCTCGGCCAGAAGCTCGACGCGCGCACGATCCAGACCCTCGCGGGCCAGATCGGCGCCGCGCCCCAGCAGACCCGGGCGGCGGTCGAGACCGCCGTGCCGCTGCTCCTCGGCGCGCTCCAGCGCAACGCCGCCGCGCCCCAAGGCGCGGCGTCGCTGCTCGGCGCCCTCGATCGCGACCACGACGGCTCGGTGCTCGACAACGTCGCCGGCTTCTTCGGCCAGGCACCGACCGGCGCCGACCTGCGCAGCGTCGAGCACATCTTCGGCGCTCGCCGGGGCGGCGTCGAGAGCGCGGTGGCGCGCGCCAGCGGGCTCGACTCCGGCCAGGTGATGCAGCTGCTGGCGCAGCTCGCGCCGCTCCTGCTCGGCCTGCTCGGCCGCGCGCGCAAGACCACGGGCGCCGACGCCGGCGGCCTGGGCGATCTGCTGGGCGGCGCGATGGGCCGCATGCAGCAGTCGAACCCGGGCCTCGGCGGCCTGCTCGGCGGCCTGCTCGACGCCGACGGCGACGGCTCCTCCGTCGACGACCTGCTCGGACAGGCGTTGGGCGGCGGCGGCAGCGCCGGCGGCAGTCTGGGCGGCCTGCTCGGCGGCCTGCTCGGCGGCAAGCGCTGATAAGCTCGCGCGCCCCATGCGCGCGACGTTCCCTCCCGCCGACGAGCAGCTCGCGCTGCTGCAGCGCGGCGCGGTCGACCTCGTCTCCGAAGCGGACCTGCGGCGCAAGCTCGAGCGCTCGCGCGCGACCGGCAAGCCGCTCGCGGTCAAGGCCGGGTTCGACCCTTCCTCGCCCGATCTCCACCTCGGCCACACCGTGCTGCTGCGCAAGATGGCGCACTTCCAGCGCCTCGGCCACCGCGTCGTCTTCCTGATCGGCGACTTCACCGCCATGATCGGCGACCCGACCGGCAAGAAGGCGACCCGCCCGCAGCTCACCCGCGACGAGGTGATGGCCAACGCCGAGACCTACGAGCGCCAGGTCTTCAAGCTGCTCGACCGGGATTCGACCGTGGTCCGCTTCAACAGCCAGTGGCTCTCGCCGATGGGCTCGGAGGGCCTGATCCGGCTCGCCGGCCGCTGGACGCTGGCGCGCATGATGGAGCGCGAGGACTTCCGCACCCGCTTCCAGACCAACCAGCCGATCTCGCTCCACGAGCTGCTCTACCCCCTCGTCCAGGCCAAGGACTCGATCGAGATGGCGAAGCTCCCGGACGTCGGCTGCGACGTCGAGCTGGGCGGCCACGACCAGATCTTCAACCTGCTGGTCGGGCGCGACCTGATGAAGGAGGACGGGCTCGAGCCCCAGGTCTGCCTGACCGTGCCGCTCCTGGTCGGCCTCGACGGCCACGAGAAGATGTCGAAGTCGCTCGGCAACGCGATCGCCGTGGACGACCCGCCGCGCGAGATCTACGGCAAGACCATGTCGCTCCCGGACGCGCCGATGTGGGACTGGCTCCTGCTGCTGACCGACATCGCCACCCCGGAGATCGCGGCGCGCAAGTCGGCGGTCGAGCGCGGCGAGCTGCATCCCAAGAAGGTCAAGCAGGAGCTCGCCCGGATCCTGGTCGCCCAGTTCCACGGCGACGCCGCAGCGGCCGACGCCGAGGCCGAGTTCGAGCGCGTGTTCGCCGGCGGCGGCACGCCGGACGAGGTGCCCGAGATCGCCCTCGCCGCGCAGCCGCTCGCGGCCGCGCTCGTGGCCGCGGGTCTCGTGCCCTCGCGCAAGGAGGCGCAGCGCATGGTCGAACAGCGCGCCGTGACGATCGACGGCGCGGCCGCCTCCTCCGGGCAGCAGGAGCTCGCCGCGCGCGCGGAGCCCTACCTCGTCAAGGTCGGCAAGCGCCGGTTCGCGCGCCTGCGCGTCGGCTGACGGGCGCCGGGATCTCCCACCCCGGGGGGCGGTTCCGGCCCCTCCGCCCGGCGCTACCGTGGCTGCGTCGGGCCCCGCGAGGCCGGCTTGGAGACGGGAGGACGCGATGCGAGACCTGGTCGCCCGCGATGTGATGAACCCCGAGGTGATCCGGGTGCGCGACGACATGACGGTGGCCGAGCTGGCCGAGTTCCTGGTCGACCACGACATCTCGGGCGCCCCCGTGGAGGACGCCGACGGGCACCTGGTCGGAGTCGTCTCGCTCACCGACGTCGCGGCGGCGCTGGCCGGCAACGACCAGGCGGTCGTCGACCACCCGCAGCCGGGCTTCTACGTGCGCGGCTGGGAGGAGAAGTTCAACCCGGAGGACCTGGCCGGGCTGCGCGTCGCCGATTCCGAGCTCACGGTGGCCGAGATCATGACCCCCTCGATCTTCGCCGTGGACGAGGAGATGCCGGTCTCCAAGGTGGCCGAGAAGATGATCCGGTCGCACCTGCACCGCCTGCTCGTCACCCGCCGGCGCAAGGTGGTGGGCATCCTCACCACCTCCGACCTGCTCGGCCTGCTGGTCGAAGGCGGCGTCGAAGCCGGCCGCTGAGCCTCGCCTCCGGCAGCGGTGGCGGACCGCGTCGCCGCCGCTCGTCTCCCCGCCGCGCCCGCCGCCGCGCCGCCCCTCGGCCCGGCGGCGCGGCTTGAATCGGAGCGGAATCGGACCTATCCTGATCCTCGATCGCGAGGGGTGTCCGCCGCGCACTCGGCGCGGCGGGCTGAGACCAGACCCTTGGAACCTGATCCGGTTCACACCGGCGGAGGGACGGCGATGTCCACGACCCTTTCACCCCTGTCACCCCTTCCCCAGCTGCGCCGACCCTGGGTCGAGCGCCGCGCCGGCCATCCGTCGCCGACCCAGCTCCACTTCGCGCGTCGGGGCGTGATCACCGAGGAGATGGAGCACGCCGCGCGCCGCGAGCGGGTGGAGCCCGAGATCGTGCGCGCGGAGGTGGCCGCCGGGCGCGCCATCGTGCCCGCCAACATCCGCCACCTCGAGCTCGAGCCGATGGTGATCGGCCGCCGCTTCTCGACCAAGATCAACGCCAACATCGGCAACTCCGCGGTCAGCTCCTCGATCGAGGAGGAGGTCGAGAAGCTCGCCTGGGCCGAGAAGTGGGGCGCCGACACCGTGATGGACCTGTCCACCGGCAAGCGCATCCACGAGACACGCGAGGCGATCCTGCGCCACGCCCGGGTGCCGATCGGCACGGTGCCGATCTACCAGGCGCTCGAGAAGGTCAAGGGCAGGGCCGAGGACCTCGACCTCGACGTCTTCCTCGGCACCCTGGTCGAGCAGTGCGAGCAGGGCGTCGACTACTTCACCATCCACGCCGGAGTCCGCCTGCGTTACATCCCGCTCACCGCCCGGCGCGTCACCGGCATCGTCTCGCGCGGCGGCTCGATCCTCGCCAAGTGGTGCCTCGCCCACCACCGGGAGAACTTCCTCTACACCCACTTCCGCGAGATCTGCGAGGTGATGCGCAAGTACGACGTCTGCTTCTCGCTCGGCGACGGCCTGCGCCCGGGCTCGATCGCGGACGCCAACGACGAAGCGCAGTTCGCGGAGCTCGACACGCTGGGCGAGCTGACGCAGGTCGCCTGGGAGCACGACTGCCAGGTCATGGTCGAGGGCCCGGGCCACATTCCGATGCACCTGGTCAAGGAGAACGTCGACCGCCAGCAGGAGATCTGCAAGGGCGCGCCGTTCTACACGCTGGGGCCGCTGGTCACCGACATCGCGCCCGGCTACGACCACATCACCTCGGCGATCGGCGCCGCGATGATCGCCTGGCACGGCACCGCGCTGCTCTGCTACGTCACCCCCAAGGAGCACCTCGGGCTGCCCGACAAGGAGGACGTCAAGCAGGGCGTGATCGCCTACAAGATCGCCGCCCACGCCGCCGACCTCGCCAAGGGTCTGCCCGGCGCGCGCGAGCGCGACGACGCGCTGTCGAAGGCGCGCTTCGAGTTCCGCTGGGAGGACCAGTTCGCGCTCGCGCTCGACCCGGAGACGGCGCGCGCCTACCACGACGAGACGCTGCCCCAGGAGGGCGCCAAGACCGCCCACTTCTGCTCGATGTGCGGACCCCACTTCTGCTCGATGGAGCTCACCCAGCAGCTGCGCGAGTACGCCGAGGCGAAGGGGCTGACCACCGAGGCGGCGATCGACGCCGGCCTCGAGGAGAAGGCACGCGACTTCCGCCTGAAGGAGGCGGAGGGCCCGTTCGTCCGCCTCGGCGCGGCCCACACCAAGGCCTGACCACCCGCCGGACCGTTGCCGCCGAAGGGCGGGCCGGGGGAGGATCCGCCCGGCCCGTGCCCTCACGCTCCCGCCGACCCACCCGCCCCGCGGCCGTGCTCGGACGGCTGCTCGCCACCCGGCTCGAATCCGGCGGCGACGCCGCCGAGCGCAAGCTCGCGCTGCTCGCGGCGCTCGAAGCCGCGCCGCTGCCGAGCGCCGCGCGCCTGCTCGAGCTCCACGACCACCTGCTCTTCCTCGCCGCCTACCCGGACGACGCGCGCGTGGCGGCGGAAGCACGTCGCCTCCTCGACGGCTTCTCGCGCCGCGCCGATCTCCTCCGCTTCCGCGCGGAACTCGCGGACAGCGGCATCGCCGGCACGCCGGTGGACTATCCGTTCTTCTACTCCACGGCCCGCTGGCTCGAAGGCCGCTGGCCCGGCCGCCTGGCGATCGACTGGGAGGCGCACGACGACGACGGGCTCGAGGCCCTGCGCGGGCTCGTCCTGGCCACCTCCCCGCCCTCCGAGGCGGCCTGGCTGCGCGAGCGCGAGCCCCCGGCGCGGGCCGCGCTGGCGCGACTCGCGGCGGCGGGAGCGACCGACGCCGGGACGCTCCTCGCCCGCCTCGCAGCGATGCCGGGCGACGAGTTCACGCGCGAGGCGCTGCACGAGAGCGTCTCGCCTTTCTACCGGCTCCGGCCGGGCCCCGGTACGCCGTCGCGCACGCTCGATCGCGCGCCCCGCTCCTTCGCCGCGCCGTTCGCCCCGCCCCGGCGCGGGCGGCCCGACCTCGCCACCGAGCTGGCGCGCCCCCCGCTCGCCGTGCGCGAGGTGCGCGGGCGCGAGGCCGCGCGGCTGGTCGGCCTCGCGCGCGCGGCGATGGTCACCCGCGCGCGCGACCTCGACTGCTTCAGCTACGGCGATTCGCGCGACGTGCGGCGGATCGTCCACGAGGATGGCCTCGAATTCATCGCGATCGGCTCGCTGCCCACGCGGCGCCTGCTCGCCGCCGCCGCCTACGGCCTGCTCACCCTGCGCCACGGCGTGCCGATCGGCTACGTCCAGCTCGATGCGCTGTTCGCGACCTCGCTCGTCCACTTCAACACCTTCGAGACCTTCCGCGGCGCCGACGCCGCCTGGGTCTTCGCGCGCGTGCTCGCCACCGCGCGCCACCTGTTCGGCGCCGAGGCCTTCGCGATCGAGCCCTACCAGCTCGGGCGCAGGAACGACGAGGCGCTCGACTCCGGCGCCTGGTGGTTCTACGCCAAGCTCGGCTTCGCGCCGCGCGACCCCGGGATCGCGGCGCTCGCGCGCCGGGAGCGCGCGCGGCTGGCGCGGCACCCTCGGGCGCGCACGCCGCGCACGACGCTGGCGCGGCTCGCCGCGGGCTATCTGTACTGGGAGCCCTTGGGACGCGCGGCGATCGTGCCGCCGCATGCAGCGCTCTCGGCGGCGATCGCCGGGCGGGTCGCGGCGCAGGGACCCGACCCCGAGCGGGCGCGTCGCGAGCTGGCGCGGGAGGCGGCGCGCCTGTGCGAGCTGCCGCCCCGCCCCACCGTTACCGAGCGCCACTGGCTCGCCGCCTGGGCGCCGATGCTGTTGGCGCTGCCGGGAATCGAGACCTGGCCGGCCGACGAGCGGCGCGCCCTGGGCGGGATCCTGCGCGCCAAGGCGGGCCGCCGCGAGGCCGACTTCCTGCCTCTGGCCCGCGCCCACCCCCGCTTCGGCCCCGCCCTGCTCGAGCTCGCCCGCCGCTCCGGCGCCGCCTCCGACCTCCGCCCGAAACCGGTGTCAGAGCCCTAGTTTCGAGCGCCGCGAACGCCGGAGATTAGAGGCTCTGACACCGGTTCTGAGCTTGGCTCGCCACTTGGGCGCCGCGGCGGACCCGAGGCCGCGCCTGGCGCGGTTTCAGGGAAACGCGGCCGTCCAGCGCGAGGTGTCGCCCGACTCGAAGCCGTCCCTGAACACCAGGCCGTTCGCGGTGCCGTGGATGACGAACGGCAGGTCGAGGGGCGTCAGGAGGGCCGCGTCGACCACCGCCTGCCAGGTGCCGGCGACCTGCTGCAGGGCGTTGCCGGGCGGATTCTGGTCGAGCACCGCGATCGGCGGCGCCCACGGCCCGGTGAAGGCGATGTCGCCGTCGGTCTGCCAGTCGATCCAGTAAGTGCCGGGCGGCAGCAGGCAGCCGACCGCGTCCACGTTCTGGCGCATGATCGGTCGCGTGCAGTCCGTGGTCGCCTCGCTCAGCAGGGCCCGCCACATGCTGGTCCACTCGGTGGTGCTCATGCGGTTCGTGGTCGGGTCGCCGCACACGACGACGGCCAGCGGGTCGTCGGGCGAGCCGTCCCAGATCTGGTAGTTGACCGCGGTGATCGGCGAGGCGGTGGTCGAGCCGCCCTGGTAGGCGTAGAGCTCGACCTGGTCGAGCTCCCAGCCGGGCGGGTCGACGACGAAGTCGTCGGCGACGCGGAAGTCGCCGCTCACCGAGTGGTTGAAGCCGCGGCTGGTCAGGCCGAGGGTGGTGTTCTGGGCGGCGGACAGGTCGTTGCCGGCGCAGCCCCCGGCAGGGTGGGTGAGCAGCGGCCCGTTGTCGAAGAGCACCACTACGCTGCCCTCCTGCGCCGCCGCGGTGCCGGCCAGCGCGAAGGCGGCGATCGTCGTCAGGTACCGATGGCGGGGAAGTCGCATCGCGAAGCCTCCTCTCAACCCTCTGAACGGCGTGGGTCCGTCCCTTTATGGTACTCCGGTGCGAGGCCACCGCAAGCCAACGCCCGCACGAACGACGGGCGCATCCCTCGCGGCCCCGTCTCGCCTCACCAGATGGCGGTCTCGAACCGGCCGCGGGCGTCGGCGGCGGCGCGGAACATGCCCGCGGTGTTGAAGGCGAGGACGATCGAGCCGTCGCGGCCGAGCGCGATCAGGCCGCCGTCGCCGGGCTTCAGGGTCTCGAACACGAGCTTCTTCGCCGCCTGCTCGGGCGTCATCCCCGCGTGGGCGACCAGTGCGGCGAGCTCGCGCGCGACGCCGTGGCGGATGAACTCCTCGCCCTTGCCGGTCGCGGAGACCGCCACCGTGCGGTCGTCGGCGTAGGTGCCGGCGCCCACGATCGGCACGTCGCCGACCCGTCCCCAGCGCTTGAAGGTGAGGCCGCCGGTCGAGGTCGCCGCCGCCAGGTGGCCGGCGCGGTCGAGCGCCACCGCGCCCACCGTGCCGTGCTCGGCGGCAGCGCCTGCCGCGCGCTTCGACTCCTCCTCGGCGCGCCGCTTCTCGAGCTCCTCGCGGCGCTGGGGCGTCGAGAACCACTCGTTGGGCACCCGTTCGACGCCCATCTCGTCGGCGAAGCGCTCGGCGCCCTCGCCTACCAGCAGGACGTGCCCGCTCTTCTCCATCACCCGCCGCGCCAGCGTGACCGGGTGGCGTACCGTGGTCACGGCCGCGACTGCGCCGCAGCCGAGCGTGGCGCCGTCCATGATCGCGGCATCGAGCTCGTGCCGGCCCTCGGCGTTGAAGACCGCGCCGCGGCCGGCGTTGAAGAGCGGGTCGTCCTCGAGGCGGACGACCAGCGCTTCGACGACGTCGAGCGCGCTCGCGCCGTGCTCGAGGCGCGTCCTGCCGTCCGCGAGCGCCGCCGTCAGCGCGTCGAGGTAGGCGCGCTTCTGGTCCTCGGGCATGTCGCGCGGCGGCGTGCCCGCTCCGCCGTGGATCGCCAGGGCCCAGGCGGGCGGCTGTGGCTCGGGGGCGCGTCCCTGGGTCGCGAACAGGACCAGGGCGCACCCCGCGGACAGGGCGAGCGAGAGGGCGGGCGCGAGCCGGGTTCTCATTCCAGGGACCTCCGGGAGACGGGACTGCACCGCCAGCCTATCTCCGCCCGCCCGCGCCCGGGCGCGGAATACAATGGCCCCGCCATGCGACCCTCGCTCTCCCCGCGCGGCCGGGCGATGCCGGCCTCCCCGATCCGCAAGCTGATGCCCCTGGCCGACGAGGCCCGGCGGCGCGGCGTCCACGTCTTCCACCTCAACATCGGGCAGCCCGACCTCGAGACGCCGGAGGTGATGCGCGCCCGCCTGGCGCAGGTCGACAAGGTGCTCGCCTACACCCCGTCCGGTGGCACCTCCGAGTTCCTCGCCGCGCTCGGCACCTACTACCGCCGCCAGGGCATCGAGCTGGCGCTCTCCGAGCTGATCGCCACCACCGGCGGCAGCGAGGCGCTGTTGTTCGCCTTCCTCGCCACCTGCGCCGACGGTGACGAGGCGCTCGTCTGCGAGCCCTACTACACGAACTACAACGCCTTCGCGACCATGGCGGGCGTGCGCCTGGTGCCGCTGCGCACGCGCGGCGAGGACGGCTTCCACCTGCCGCCGCGCGAGGACTGGGAGCGCGCGCTCACCCCCCGCACCCGGCTCGTGCTGCTGTGCAACCCGAACAACCCGACCGGCACCGTCTACACGCGCGAGGAGGTCGAGCGCGTGGCGGCCTTCTGCCGCGATCGGGGCCTCTACCTGGTCTCCGACGAGGTCTACCGCGAGTTCGTCTACGACGGCCGGCGGGCCTTCTCCGCGCTGAACCTCCCCGGCTACGAGGACCACGTGATCGTGGCCGACAGCCTGTCGAAGCGCTACAGCGCGTGCGGCATCCGGCTGGGCTGCCTGGCGACGCGCAACGGCGAGGTCTACCAGGCGGCGCTGCGCATGGCGCAGGGGCGGCTCTCCCCGCCCGGTCTCGCGCAGCTCGTGGCCACCGGACTGACCGAGGTCGGACAGGACTACTTCGCCGCGGTCGCCGCCGAGTACCAGGCGCGGCGGGACGTGCTGTTCGAGGGCCTGACCCGCATCCCCGGCCTCTTCCTGCGCAAGCCCGAGGGCGCGTTCTACTTCGTGGCACGGCTCCCGGTCGACGACGCCGAGGAGTTCGCGCGCTTCCTGCTCGCC
>JAFNAE010000159.1 GCA_017860005.1 Acidobacteriota bacterium
CGGACCCCTCCCTGGCGCCAGCCAGGTGACGGTCGGCGCCTGCCGGCTCGGGCTGCGCTTCGTCGCCGGCGTGCGCCGCAGCGCGCTCGAGGCGATCTCACGCGAACGGCGGGCGCGCGGGGCCTTCCGCGACGCCGACGAGCTCGCCCGCCGCGCCGCTCTGCGCGCCGACGAGCTCGAGCGCCTCGCCGCCGCCGGCGCGCTCGCCGCGCTCGGGCTCACCCGCCGCGCGGCGCTCTGGCAGGCCGCCCTCGCCGCGCGCCCCGCCGGCCCGCTCTTCGAGGAGAAACCGGTGTCAGAGCCCCGGTTTTCCTCGCACGCGCACGAAGGAGCCCCGTCGCCCGGCGAAAACCAGGGCTCTGACACCGGTTTCACTTCGCCGTTGGCGGAGATGAGCGCCTACGAGGAGACGGTGGCGGACTTCGCCGGCACCGGCATGACGGTCGGCCCGCACCCGCTCGCGTACTGGCGCGGACGGCTGGAGCGGCGGGGCGTGGTGACCACCTCGGAGGTGCCGCGCCTCGACCCGGGGACCCGGACCCGCGTCGCGGGTGCGGTGGTGGTGCGCCAGCGTCCCGGCACGGCGAAGGGGACGCTCTTCCTCACCCTCGAGGACGAGACCGGCATGACGCAGGCGATCGTCCCGCCCGCGCTCCTCCACGCCCAGCGCGCGACCATCGTCGGCAGCACCGGCCTCGTCGTGGAAGGCATCGTGGCGTCGAAGGACGGCTCGGTCTCGCTCCGGGCCGAGCGCTTCTGGCCGCTCGCCGAAGTCGCGGGAGCGCCCAGCCACGACTTCCGCTGACGCGCTACTCGAACGGCTGCGGCGGCGGCGTGCGCTCCGACGAGGGCGGCAACAGCGGCAGCACGAAGCTCGGCTGCGTCCCGGTCAGCGTCGCCAGGAACGCCACGACCTGCTTCGTCTCCGCCGGCGTGAACTCGCGTCCGAGCTGGAGCCTCCCCATCACCTCCACCGCTTCGGCGAGCGTCTCGGCCTCGCCGTCGTGGAAGTACGGGTAGGTCAGCTCCACGTTGCGCAGCGTCGGCACCTTGAAGCGCATGCGGTCGAACTCGTCCCCCGTCACCTCGATGCGCCCCTGCTCCGGGCTGGAGGTGACGTAGGGCGCCTTCACCCCCATTCTCTGGAACGACGTGCCGCCCGCGCCGGGGCCGTTGTGACACGCCACGCAGCCCGCCTCCTTGAAGACCCCGTAGCCGGCGAGCTCCTCGGCGGAGAGCGCGCCGGAGTCTCCGCCCAGCCAGTGATCGAAGCGCGAATCGGGCGTCACCAGCGTCTCCTCGAAGGCCGCGATCGCGCGCGTCACCTGTCCGATGTCGATCTGGTCGCGCCCGGAGACCTTGCGGAACTCCGCGACGTACTGCGGAATCGACTCGAGAACATGGATCGCGAGCTCGTGGGTGAAGGCCATCTCGCCGGGATTGGCGATCGGCCCGCCGGCCTGCTCCTGGAGGTCGGCGGCGCGGCCGTCCCAGAACTGCGCCAGATTGAGGCTCGAGTTGAGCACCGTCGGAGAGTTGATCGGGCCCTTCTGCCAGTTGTGGCCGATCGACGTCTTGAGATTGTCGGAGCCGCCCAGGCTCAGGTTGTGGCAGGAGTTGCACGAGATGAAGCCGGACTTCGAGAGCCGGGGGTCGAAGAAGAGCTTCTTGCCCAGCTCGACCAGGGCGGGATTGGTGACTGCGGCCGGCTCGATCGGCCGGATCGGCTCGTCGAGCGGCACGGTCGAAGCGGCAGCCGGGATCGAAACGGCGAGCAACGCGAGCGCGATACCTCGGATCCTCATGGAGACCTCCTTCGGCGAGAGACTTCGGACATCACCACCGGCATGATGCGCCCGACGGGCGACGCCGTCCCCGCCCCCCGGCGCGGGCCGGCCCGAACCCCGCCCGGGACCGCCCGGCCCGCGCGCGCCGGGCGTCGCCGGGACCCGCTAGGATGGCGCTCACCGATGCGGAATCCGATGCACAGGCTCCGGAACCCGTTCCTGCTCCTCGCCGCGCTCGCCAGCGTCGCGCCCGCCCAGTCTCCCGCGCCGGCCGCCGCGCCGCTCAAGCTCGCCGGGCTCGAGCGCGGCGTGGTCCACTCGGGCATCGCGGCCCGCCCCGACCCGACGCAGACCTACGACCTCTACCTGCCCACCGCCTTCGATCCGGCGCGGCGCTGGCCGCTGCTCCTGGTCTTCGACCCGCGCTCGCGCGGCAGGCTCGCCGCCGAGATCTTCGTGCCCGGCGCCGAGCGCTTCGGCTGGATCGTCGCCAGCTCCAACAACACGCGCTCCGACGGCCCGATGGAGCCCAACACCCGGGCCGTCAACGCCATGTTCCCCGACCTGATGGCGCGCCTGCCGGTCGACGACCGGCGCATCTACGCCACGGGGTTCTCCGGCGGCGCGATCGTGGCGTGGGTGGTCGGGCAACGCACCGGCCAGATCGCCGGCGTCATCTCGGTCGGCGGCCGCCCGGACGCCGGCTTCGGAGACGCGCCGCCGGGCTTCGCCCTCTGGGCCACCGCGGGCACGCACGACTTCAACTACCACCGGACGCGAGCCCTCGACGAGCTCGCCGGGAAGGGATCGCGCGCCCACCGGCTCGAGTTCTTCGAAGGCGGGCACGCCTGGCTCGGCGCCGAGGACGCCGCGCGCGCCCTGGCCTGGATGGAGGTCGTGGCCCTGCGCGAAGGGCGCCGGCCGGCCGATGCCGCGCTGGTCGAGCGACTGCTCGCCGAGGACCTCGCCGGAGCCGAGGCCCTGCTGGCCGCCGGCCGAGCGCTCGCCGCGCAGCGCCGCCTGCACGCCGTCGCGGACACCTTCCGCGGCCTCGCCGACATCTCGGCGATCGAGCGGCGTGCCGCGGCGCTCGAAGCGGATCCCGAGGTGCGCCGGTCGATCAAAGAGGAGTCGGTGACCTTCCGCTTCGAGGAGGGCGCCCGGATTCGCGTCGGCGTGGCGCTCGCCAACCTGCGCAGTGCGGAGCCCGTGCCGGCGCTCGCGCGGCTCGAGGCCCAGCTCGACCTCACGCGCCTGCTGCGCCACGCCGCCGAGGGGGGGCCGCGCGCCGACGCAGCGCTGCGCGTGCTCGCCGAGGTGCGCAGCCAGTTCGGCTTCTACCTGCCGCGCGACTTCATCGCCTCCGGCGCCTGGGCGCGCGTCGTGCCGTCGCTGCGCATCGCGACGCGGGTCGCTCCCGACGACGCCACGCTCTGGTACAACCTCGCCTGCTCCGAGGCCCGGACGGGACGCGCCGCGGAAGCGCTGGTCTCGCTCGAACGCGCCCTCGACCTCGGCATCCCGAGGCCGACGCAGCTCGAAACCGATGCCGACCTCGCGTCGCTGCGCTCCGATCCGGCCTTCGCCCGGCTGGTCGAGAAGGCGCGCGCCGCCGAGAAGCCCTGAACGGGGACAGCTGACTTCACAGCTCGCAACTCGTGGCGAGTCCCCTCCGACCCTCGAGCTGTGAAGTCAGCTGTCCCCGCAGTAACATTCCGGCGCGATGCGCTATCGCGGAGCCAACGCCGCATTGCTCTCGGTCGCCACGCTGGTCGGACTCGCGGGAGGCGTCGGCGCCTACACCTTCGTCTACGCCCGCGGCGCCTCCTACCTGACCGACGAGCCGACGGCGTGCGCGAACTGCCACGTCATGGAGGAGCAGCTCGCCGGCTGGCAACGCTCCAGCCACCGCGCGGTGGCGGTGTGCAACGACTGCCACACCCCGCCCGGCCTGGTCCCCAAGTACCTGACCAAGGCGATCAACGGCTTCAATCACTCCTTCGCGTTCACCTCCGGCCGCTTCCCGGAACCGATCCTCATCACGCCCCGCAACCGGCGCGTCACCGAGTCCGCCTGCCGCAAGTGTCACGCCCCGGTGGTCGACGCGATCGACGCGCATGGCGAGACTTCGGACACCCCGCTGGCGTGCCTGGCCTGCCACCGCGACGTCGGACACCTGCACTGAGAGGGGGAAACCCATGACCGATCGCGCTTCGGACCCCGCGCCCGCGCCCCGCCGCAAGACGAGGCTCCTGGCGGTGGCGCTGGTCGCCGCCGTCGCCGGCGCCGGCGTCGCCGCCCTGCTGGTGAACATCTTCGAGCACAAGCAGGAGGCGAAGAGCCCGTTCTTCCGCGTGGTCGAGCTCGACGACGAGACCGAGGACCCGGAGGTCTGGGGCAAGAACTTCCCGCTCCAGTACGACGGCTACCTGCGCACGGTCGACCAGATCCGCACCCGCTTCGGAGGCAGCGAAGCGATCCCGCGCACGCCCACCGCCGCCGACCCGCGCTCGATCGTCTCGGAGTCGCGCCTCGAGGAGGATCCGCGCCTGAAGACGATGTGGGCGGGCTACGCCTTCGCCGTCGATTTCCGCGAGGAGCGCGGCCACGCCTACATGCTCGACGACCAGACCTTCACCGAGCGCCAGCAGGCGGCCAAGCAGCCCGGCACCTGCCTGCACTGTCACGCCTCGATGTACGTGCCCTACAAGAAGGCGGGCGGCGGCGACCTGATCAAGGGCTTCGAGGCGCTCAACCCGATGCCCTACGCCGAGGCGCGCAAGCTGGTCTCGCATCCGGTCGCGTGCATCGACTGCCACGATCCCCGGAACATGCAGCTGCGCGTGACGCGGCCCGGCTTCCTGGAGGGGATCCGCGCCCTCAAGGCGGCCGAGGGCGTGCCCGACTACGACCCCAACACCATGGCAACGCGCCAGGAGATGCGCGCCTTCGTGTGCGGCCAGTGCCACGTCGAGTACTACTTCAAGGGCCCGGAGAAGCGGCTCGTCTATCCGTGGGCGAAAGGCACGCGGGTCGAGCAGATCCAGGCCTACTACGACGAGGTCGGCCACAAGGACTGGACCCACCAGGACTCCGGCGCCGCGGTGCTCAAGGCCCAGCACCCCGAGTTCGAGATGTGGAGCCAGGGCATCCACGCCCGCTCCGGCGTGTCCTGCGCCGACTGCCACATGCCCTACGTGCGCGTCGGCGCGCAGAAGGTCTCCGACCACCACGTGCGCAGCCCCCTGCTCAACGTGCAGAAGGCCTGTCAGACCTGTCACCGCTGGCCCGAGGAAGAGATCCGGGCGCGCGCCGAAGCGATCCAGGAGAGGACCTACGCGCTGCGCGATCAGGCGATGGACGCCCTGGTCGCCCTGATCGGCGAGCTCAAGGCCGCGCGCGAGGCCGGGCGGGCGGACGCTGAGCTCGAGCTCGCGCGCAGGCTCCAGCGGCAGGCCCAGTTCCGGCTCGATTTCGTGGAGGCCGAGAACTCGACCGGATTCCACGCTCCGGGCGAGGCGGCGCGCATCCTCGCCGAGTCGATCAACCTCTCGCGCGAGGGCCAGCTCGCCCTGCGCGACCCCGCCTACCGCCCCGACTTCACCAACGAGCGCTCGCTCGAGCGCGCTCCGGCGCGGGGTGCGGGCAGCGCGCCGGTGGCCGACCGAGCGGCCCCCGCCGCGACCGGCGCCGCCGCGCCGGCGCTCCGGAGGTGAGCGGGAGCGGAGCGCGGCTCCGCTCCCGGCTCGGTCTCAGTAGTAGAGGGTCGGGCGGTAGGTGCTGGTCATGTCGTGCGAGCGCGAGACCTGACCGCACGAGAACGTGTCCATGCACGCGTCGTCCGTGTAGTCCATGAAGTTCTCGATCGGGTCGGGCCCGCCGCCGCTGCAGGTGTCGCGGCCGGCCGGGCAGCCGTAGGCCGGGCTGGCTTCTGCGGGCGTGTCGGCGACGTAGTCGCCGTTGCCGGTGCAGCCGCCCTGGAAGGTGTGGTAGAGGCCGAGGTAGTGACCCACCTCGTGGGTGGCGGTGTCGCCGAGGTTGTACGGGTCGGCGTTGCCTCCGGGCAGCGACTGGTCGAGCAGCACCACGCCGTGCATGTAGCTCGACTCCGGGTAGGAGTTGGGGAAGCGCGCGTAGCCGAGGATGCCCCCGGACGGCCGGCAGGAGTAGATGTTGAGGTTCGACGCGGGCGAGACCGCCAGCGCCTGCTTCATCTTGCGCTCGTTGCCGGAGCTGTAGCAGCCCGTGTACCACCTGCTGTTGGTCGTGCGGTCGATGCCGGCGAGCTGGAAGGAGAACCCGCTGCCCTGGTAGGCCTGGTTCAGGACGCTGATCTGGGCGTCGATCCAGCTGTCGGGGATGTTTCCCTGCGAGATCGAGGTGCCGGACCGTACGACGTGCCACTGCACCGGGATCACGACGCCCGGCAGCGAGCCGCAGTTGATCTCGCCGAACAGGCCGAG
>JAFNAE010000160.1 GCA_017860005.1 Acidobacteriota bacterium
CGCGCACGAGCGCCACGGCCTCGGCGTGGAGCCCGGCCAGGTCGGGCGCCGCGAGCTCGGCGCGCAGGTCGGCGGTATGGGCGAGCAGTCGGCGCACGGCGGGCACCCCCGGTGAGGGTAGCGCGTCCGGGGGTGCGATGCGATGGGGTCCGCTCCTGCTACGCTTCCGCCGGCAGGGACGGCGGTCTGCAGGTGTCCAGGACCAGGAGGGAGGGCTGGCTTGGCGATCTCCGGACGTCTCGAAACGTTGGGCGTGGCCGACGTGCTCGAGTTTCTCTCCTTCAACCGGAAGAGCGGGAAGCTCACGCTCAGCCGGCGCGAGGACCAGGCGATCCTCGTCCTGCGCGAGGGCCGGATCCTCTACGCCGCCGCCGGCGGCGTGCGCGATACGCTCGGCAACATCCTCGTGCGCAGCCAGCTGATCGACGAGCCCACGCTCCTCGAGGCGCTCGACCGCCAGGTGCGCGCGCCTCACGAGACCCGCCTCGGAACCGTCCTGGTCGAGATGGGATCCGTCTCGCCGGAGGACCTGGAGGCCGTCGTCCGGGAGCAGGCCGAGGCGGTGATCGCGAGCCTGCTCGAATGGAAGACCGGGTTCTTCCGCTTCGAGCCGATCGACCTCGAGCTCCACGGCGAGATCCAGGTGGACGCCTCGGACCTGTTGAGCAGCCGTGGCTTCAGCACCGAGCAGATCCTGATCGGCGTCGCGCAACGCTTCCAGGACCCGGAGCCCGCGCGGCGGCAGGAGGGCTCCGAGACCCTCGGTCAGCTCCTCGAGCAGAACGTGGCGATCAAGCTCGGCGCCGAGACGACGCTGCCGGCGCTGCGCACGGCCTCCAGGCAGATCAAGCGCGGCATGCTCCTCAGTGTCCACGCCAACGAGATCCGCGTCGTCGGCCAGTACGGCGAGTGGCTTCCGAAAGCGACGCGCGCCGGCACCTTCTTTCCCATTCCCGACGCCTCGCTGATCGCCGAGGCGCTCGCCCACCGCGAGCCGATCCAGGGGCCGCCCCGCGAGGGCGATCTCGCCTTCCTGGCGCAGCTCGGGACGCTCGTGCCGCGACGGATCGTGCTCATCCCGATCTCGATCGCGGGCCTCGTCCGGCTCTTCTTCTGCGGGGACAACGCGCCCGGCGAGCAGCCGTTCGGCGAGCTCCACGCCGTCGAGGCCGCCATGGACGAGATGGGGCTCTCGCTCGAGCGGCAGGCCCTGGCGGCCCGCCATCGCCAGGTCGAGTCGCGCGGCGTCAGGACCTGAGCCGGCCGGAGGCCCGCGCGGCGGGCACTCGTCAGCGCGCCGAGGCAGCCGCGAGCCGAGCCCCGGCCTCGAGGTTGCGCCGGTCCTCGACCTCGCGCTCGGGATCGGGAGAGATGTGCGCCAGGGCGTCGAGCTGCTGCCGGAGCTCCGCCGCCGCCCGCGGCCGGTGCTCGGCGAGCGCTTCGGCCAGGTAGAGGCGGTTGAACGTGTCCTCGGGGGCGAAGGCGACGGCGCGCTCGAGCTCGGCGATGGCGCGGTCGCGGTCGATCCAGCCCGTGATCAGGGGCACCTTCGGCGCGCGCGCGTGGAGCCGCCCGAGCACGCGCGGCGGACCACCCCGCTCGAAGCCCGGCTCGAGCCGGTCGACGATCTCGATCCGCCAGCGGATCTTCGTCGCCACCCCCTGTCGCGCCGCGGCGAGCCGGCCGTAGGCCTCGCCCCAGACTCCCCAGAGCACCGCCGACCAGTAGAGCACCGGGACTGCGTCGGGGACCGCCGCGAGCGCACGCGCCGCGGCCTCGGGCCCCATCCCGTCCAGCCGGCTCCGCCCGCCGATCGGCGCCGCCAGGAGGTCGATCGCCGCCTCGGAGGCGTCCCGGCCGCGGGCGAGCACGTCCTTCTTCGCGCCCTCGTCGGTGGTCGCGTAGTCACCCTCGAACCAGCGCGCGCGCACCAGCTTCCAGCGCGCCTCGAGCGCTCCAGGGGCGGCCGCGATCGCGGCCTCGTACGCACCCGCCGCCTCGGCGATCGGGCCGCGCGCCGCCGTGCCGCCCCGGCTGCCCTCGGCCCGGCGCTTCCACGCGGCGTCCCCGCGCGCGAGCGCGGCCGCAGCCTCCTCGGCCGGCAAGCGTGCGCTCGACGACAGGCAGAGGAGGACCGCGAAGGCGGCGACGGCGCGGCGGCGAGGCGCGTTCGAGGTCAATCGGTCCTCCCGGCAAGACGGTTCCGCAGTCGGGATTCTAGGCGCCGCGCGGCCGGGCGTGGGCGGAGACTTGACCGGGAGGAGATCCCGGGAGAGAATTTGAACCGTGGTTCAAAGCGCGACCGCACGCCGCCTCGAGGCTTCGGGACCCGGCGCCGAGAAGCGCCGGCGGGAGATCCTCGGCGCCGCTTCGCGCCTCTTCCGCGCGCGCGGCCTGCACGCCACCGGCATGCGCGAGATCGCGGCCGCCCTGGGTATGACCGCAGGCAACCTCTACTACTACTTCCCTTCCAAACAGGACCTGCTGGCCTACTGCCAGGAGGAGACACTGGGCCAGCTCCTCGACCTGGCGCGCGGGGGGGCGAGCGGCCCGCGGCGGACGCCCGACCAGCGGCTGCGCGACCTGATCGAGGGGCACGTCACGGTTCTCAACGAGGCGACACCGGGCTCGCTCGCCCATCTCGAGGTCAACGAGGTGGCGGCCGCGCGGCGCGCGTCCCTGCTCGCCCGCCGGCGCAGCTACGAGACCGCGATCCGCCGCCTGATCGACGCAGGGGTGGCGGCCGGCACCTTCCGCCCGGTGGACTCCCGCCTCGCCACGCTCGCGTTGCTCGGCGCGCTCAACTGGACGGTCAAGTGGTTCCAGCCGGACGGCCGCAAGAGCGCGACCGAGGTCGGCCGCGAATTCGCCGACCTGCTCCTGCGCGGCCTGCTCTCCGGCGCTCCGAAACACGCGCGCGCCGCCGGCAGCCCGGCAGCTGCCGCGAAGCGGCATGAGCGCCCCGGAGCCACATCCTTCAATGGAAGTCTCTCGAAGCGCGAGCGAGGAGGGTCGAATGGAGCCTGAGACCGCGGTCCGCACGCTGACCGTCAACGGCGAGGCGCGCACCGTCGCCTTCCCGGTCCATCACACCCTGCTCGAGGTCCTGCGCGAGGAGCTCGGGTTGACCGGCACCAAGCACGGCTGCGAGCTGGGCGAATGCGGCACCTGCACGGTGCTGATGGACGGCCGCGCGGTGCTCTCCTGCCTGGTGCTCGCCGCCGAGGTGGAGGGCCGGGAGATCCGGACCGTCGAGGGCCTGCAGCGCGGCAACGAGCTCCACCCGCTGCAGCGCAGCTTCGCCGACCTCGGCGCCGCGCAGTGCGGCTACTGCACCCCGGGGATCCTGATGGCGGCCTCCGCGCTGCTCGCCGCCAACCCCTCCCCGACGCGCGCCGAGGTGCGCGCCGCGCTCGCCGGCAACCTCTGCCGCTGCACCGGGTACCAGAAGATCCTGGAGGCCGTCGAGGGCGGCGCCGCGCTCGCGCGCGGCGAGGACTGGCAGCCCGCTCCGGAGAGCCTCCACGGCTCCCCGCTCCCGGTGCCGGAGGAGAGGTGAGCTGCTACGCCGACGAAGGGCGCGCGCCGAGCAGGCGCGCGGGCAGGAAGAGGATCGCCTTGAGGAAGGCGAAGACGCCGCCGACCGCGATGCCGACCAACCGGAACGGCAGCAGGAGCAGCCACACGATCGGGTACAGCAGGAGCGCGGCGAGCGCCAGCGGCCAGCACACGACGAGCAGCAGCAGCCAGAGCAGGAACGCGGCCATGACGGCGACCCCTTTCACAGCACTCTACGCCCGGGCGCCGCGCAGGTTGCGCGGCGGGAGCGCGCGCCATGCCTGATCCGGGCATCCCTCCTGCCGGGACCGCGGCGCCCGGGGAGGCGGCGGAGCGTGACTTCGCCGTCGTCGGCACGCCGTTCCGGCGCGTGGACGGGCGCGCCAAGGTCACCGGGTCCACGCGCTTCGCCGACGACCTCTCGTGGCCGCGCATGGCGTTCGTCAAGCTGGCGCGCTCCACCGTCCCGCACGCGCGCATCCGGGGCATCGACCTCACCCGGGCCGAGCGCGTCCCGGGCGTGCTCGGCTTCCTGACCGGGGCCGACCTGCCCTCCACCTTCGGCATCCTGCCCGTCTCCCAGGACGAGCATGCGCTCGCGCGCGACCTCGTGCGCCACGTCGGCGACCCGATCGCGGCGGTGGCGGCGACGAGCGAGGACGCGGCCCACGAGGCGGCGCTCGCGATCGAGGTGGACTACGAGCTCCTGCCCACGATCGGCTCCGTCGAGGAGGCGATCGCGACCCCCGAGCCGCGCCTCCATGGCTACGCCGACCGGGGCAACCTGCACAAGGTCGTCTCGATGGAGTTCGGCGACGTCGAGGCCGGTTTCGCCGAGGCCGACCGCGTCTTCGAGGACCTCTTCTTCTACGACGGCAACACGCACCTGCCGCTCGAGCAGCACGCCACCGTGGCGCTGCCGGAGGACGAAGGCCGGGTGACGGTCTGGTCGTCGACCCAGACCCCGCACTACCTCCATCGCGCGCTCACCCGCGTGCTCGGCCTGCCCGCCTCGCATATCCGCGTCGTGGCGACCCCCAACGGCGGCGGCTTCGGCGGCAAGAGCGATCCGTTCGGCCACGAGATCGTGTGCGCCGCCATGGCGCTCAAGCTCGGGCGGCCGGCGCGCATCGCGCTCACGCGCGAGGAGGTCTTCTACTGCCATCGCGGCCGCCACCCGGTGCTGATGCGCCTGCGCACCGGCGTCCGCGCGGACGGCACGCTCACCGGCCAGAGCCTCGAGACCACCCTCGACGGCGGCGCCTACGGCAGCTACGGCGTCGCCTCGACCTACTACACGGGCGCGCTGCAGACCGTGACCTACCGGCTGCCGCGCTACCGGTTCGAGGCGATCCGCGCCTTCACCAACAAGCCCGCGTGCGGGCCCAAGCGCGGGCACGGCACGCCCCAGCCCCGTTTCGGCTGGGAAGTCCAGCTCGACAAGATCGCGGTGGAGCTGGGGCTCGACCCGGCCGCCCTGCGCCTGCGCAACCTCGAGCAGCCCGGCACGGTGACCGCCAACTGGCTGCGCCTGGGCACGGTCGGGCTCGGGTCCTGCATCGAGGCGGTGGTCGCGGGCTCGCGTTTCCGCGAGCGCTGGGGACGGATGCCGGAGGGCCGGGGGCTCGGCCTCGCCTGCGGCTCGTACCTGTGCGGCGCCGGCCTGCCGATCTACTGGAACCACATGCCCCAGTCGGGCGTCGCGATCCACCTCGACCGCGGCGGCGGCGTGGCGGTCTTCTGCGGCCAGACCGAGATCGGCCAGGGCTCCGACTCGGTGCTCGCCGCGGTGGTCGCCGAGGTGCTCGGCGTCGGCCTCGCGGACATCCGCCTCCAGGTCGCGGACACCGCGTTCACGCCGGTCGACCTCGGCAGCTACTCCTCGCGCGTGAC
This sequence comes from Acidobacteriota bacterium, assembly GCA_017860005.1. Taxonomy (GTDB): domain Bacteria; phylum Acidobacteriota; class Thermoanaerobaculia; order Multivoradales; family JAGPDF01; genus JACTMI01. Next base: position 5,452 of record JAFNAE010000160.1, read on the forward strand.
GCTCATGGTCGGCCACGCCGCGCGCGAGGCCGCCGAGCGCGCACGGGAAACGATCGCCCGCGCCGTGGCGGCGCAGCTCGAGGTCCCCGCGGAGCGGCTGGTGTTCGCGGAGCGGCGCGTCTTCGACGCCGCCGACCCCGGCCGCGGCCTCGCCTGGGAGGAGGCGGTGATCGCCGCCGAGGCGCGCTTCGGCACGCTCGCCACCACCGGCAGCTACATCCCGCCGCGCTCGCCGGGGAAGTACCGCGGCGCCGGCGTCGGTCCCTCTCCGACCTACTCGTACTCCGCCGCGGTGGTCGAGGTCGAGGTGGACCGCGAGACCGGCGTCTGGAGGCCGGTCCAGGTCTGGATCGCGCACGACATCGGCCGCGCCATCAATCCGGCGCTCGTGGTCGGACAGGTGGAGGGCTCGGTCTACATGGGACTGGGCGAGGCGATGATGGAGGAGTCGGCGTTCCGGCGCCTGCCCAAGGCGCGCTCGCACGCGCTCGTCCACAAGTTCCCCAGCGTGCTCGAGTACAAGAGCCTGACCTTCGAGGAGATGCCGCCGGTCACGACCTACCTGATCGAAGAGCCCGATCCGGCCGGCCCGTTCGGCGCCAAGGAGGTCGGTCAGGGGCCGCTGCTGCCGATTCCGCCCGCCTGCGCGAACGCGATCTTCGACGCCGTGGGCGTGCGCATAGACCAGGTGCCGATCCATCCCCACATGGTGCTCAAGGCGCTCGAGGCGAAGGCGAAGGGCAGGCCGCCCCGTCACGGTCCGGAGCGCTTCCCGGAGGTCGAGGCCGAGCTCAAGCTCGCGACGGGAAGGAAGTCGAAGGACGGCACGATGACCGAGCGCGACGAGGCGCTCAGGGCCGGCAGCGTCGCCGTCCTCACCACGAAGCTCGAAGGCAAGCGGGGAGAGTGAAGGTGCTGAGGCTCCCCGCCTTCCGCCTGCGCCAGCCGACCTCGCTCGCCGAGGCCTGCCGGATCCTCTCGGGCGAGGGTCCCGCCGCGCGCGTCGTCGCCGGCGGCACCGACCTGTGGCCGAACCTCAAGCGCCGCAACCAGAAGGCCTCGACCGTGATCTCGCTGGCGCGCGTTCCGGAGCTCGCCGGCGTGCGCGCCGGAGGCGAGGTCCGCCTCGGCGCGATGGAGACGCTCGCCGACCTCGAGCGCGCGCCGGCGCTGGTGACGCGCTACCCGGCGCTCGCGCGGGCGATCGGTTCGATCTCCTCGCCCGTGCTGCGCAACCTGGGCACGCTCGGCGGCAATGTCTGCCTCGACACGCGCTGCACCTACTACGACCAGAACGAGGAGTGGCGGCGCTCGATCCACTACTGCATGAAGGCGGAGGGCAGGATCTGCTGGGTCGCGCCCTCCTCGCCGCGTTGCTGGGCGGTCCAGTCCGCCGATTCGGCGCCCATGCTGGTCGCGCTCGACGCGCGCGTCCGCCTGGCGTCCTCCGCCGGCGAGCGCGAGATCCCGGTCGCCGCCCTCTACCGCGACGACGGCATCGACTACCTCGCCAAGCGGCCGGACGAGATCGTCGCCGAAGTCGCGCTGCCGGCGGAGAGCGACGCCGCACACCTTCGCACCGCCTTCTTCAAGCTCCGCCGCCGAGGCTCGATCGACTTCGGGGTGCTCTCGGTCGCGGTCGCGCTGCGCACCGAGGGCGGCCGGGTGACCGACGCGCGCGTCGTGCTCGGTTCGATCGCTTCGTTCCCCTCGCCGGCCGGTGAGGTGGCGCGCGCGCTGATCGGCGCTCCGCTGACCACGGAGTCGATCCGCGCCGCCGCCCAGCGGTCGCGCGCCGCCGCGACGCCGATGGACAACACCGACTTCGACCCGCGCTGGCGCGGTCAGGTCACCCCGGTCTACGTCGAGCGCACCCTGCGCGCGGCGGCCGGCCTCGACGCCGCGGACGGCGCCTGATCGGGGGCCGCCCGGCCCGGCGGACGCGGCCCTCGGGCCGCGCCCGCCGCGCCGATTCCTGCTATAGGGTTCCCGCATGAGATTCCGTTTCCGGAGCGTCCTCCCTTGGACCGGCGCGAGCCGGGTCCTCGCGCTGGCGGCGCTGGCGTTGGCCGGCGCGAGCGCCGTGGCGGCGCAGGAGCGGCGGCCCCACGAGCGGCCGGCCGGTCCGCCGGTGCCCGCGGCCGAGCTGCCGGGTGCGCGCTCGCCCGCCGGGCGCGTCGTCCTGGGCAGCTTCGAGAGCGTCCAGGTCAACGTCGACGCCGCGGGCCAGAACGTCGTCGGCGACGCCGCCAACGAGCCCTCCCTCGCGGTGTCCAGGCTCGATCGCGGCCGGATCGCGGTCGGCTGGCGCCAGTTCGATTCGATCGCCAGCGACTTCCGCCAGGCGGGCGTCAACGTCTCGCTGGACGGCGGCCGCAGCTGGGAGGCCAAGGGCGTGCTGGGTCCCGGGATCTTCGGCTCCGACCCGGTGCTCGCCGCCGCCGCGGACGGCACCTTCCACTACATGAGCCTGCACGCCAATCCCTACAACACCACCCTCTATCGCTCCTTCGACGACCTCGCGAGCTGGAGCGCGCCGGTCTACGCCTATGGCGGCGACAAGGAGTGGATCGCGGTCGACACCACCCAGGGAGAGGGCCGCGGTCACCTCTACCAGGCCTGGGACTACGCCGGCTGCTGCGGCGACGACTGGTTCGACCGCTCGATCGACGGCGGCGACTCGTTCCAGCCACCGGTGCCGATCCCCGGCCAGCCCTACTGGGGGACCACCGCAATCGGATCCGACGGCGAGCTCTGGCTGGCGGGCACTACGAACGGCTCCACGGCCTTCGCCGCGGCGCGCTCGACCAATGTCTCGGACCCGCTCGCGACCCCGGCCTTCGACCGCACCGCCGCCCTGAACCTGGGCGGCGCGCTGGTCTTCTTCCTCGGCAGCGGCCCGAACCCGGGTGGCCTGCTCGGCCAGGTCTGGATCGACCTCGACCGTTCCGGTGGAGCGCGCCAAGGTTGGATCTACGTCCTCGCCACCGTCGATCCCCCGGGCGCCGACCCCCACGACGTCCACTTCATCCGCTCGACCGACGGCGGGCTGACCTGGTCGGCGCCGGGGCGCGTCAACGACGACGCGGCGGGCAACGGCGCCTGGCAGTGGTTCGGCGCCCTCGCGGTGGCGCCCGACGGACGGCTCGACGCGATCTGGTACGACACGCGTGGCGCCCTGCCGCCGAGCGGCAACCGCTCCGCGCTCTACTACTCGTCCTCGGACGACGGCGGCGCCACCTGGGCCGCCAACGTCCAGCTCTCGCCGGACTTCGACCCGCTGGTCGGCTGGCCGCAGCAGAACAAGCTCGGCGACTACATCGGCCTGGTCTCGGACCGGGTCGGCGCCGACGTCGTCTACGCCGCCACCTTCAACGGCGAGCAGGACATCTACTATCTGCGCATCGGCGACCGCGACTGCAACGACAACGGCGTGGGCGACGCGACCGACATCGCGGCCGGGTTCGACACCGACCTCGACCTCGACGGCATCCCCGACCGCTGCGAATCGGACCAGGACGGCGACGGCGCGGTGGACGCGATCGACAACTGCGTCTCGGTCCCCAACCGCGATCAGGGCGACGCCGACGGCGACGGCATCGGCGACGCCTGCGAGCCGCTCTTCGCCGACGGCTTCGAGAGCGGCGACACCAGCCGCTGGTCGCAAGCCACGCCGTGAAGCCGGAGTCTGCAGAGCGTCGCCCCGTGTCGCCGGATCCTTGCCCCACGCAGTCGTCCCGGAGCCGCTCGTCCCCGAGGAGATCCCAGATGGACACAGAATCGCGCCCTGACGCCTGTACCCACTTCGTTTCCAGATCGCTCGTTGCCTGGCTGGTCGCCGGTCCGCTCGCGCTGCTGCCGAGCCTCGCCGCGCAGGCGCCGGCACCGCCGCCGCCGATCCCGGTGCCCCAGGAGTGGAGCGGACACATGGTGGTGCCCGAAGGCGTCCAGCCCGGCCTCACCGCCGATCGGTTCGTGCTGCGCGTCTTCGAGCTCTCGACCGACCACGAGATCGCGGAGCTCGTCCGCGCGCTGCGCTCGGGCGGCCAGGTGGCGCTGCGTGACGCCATGTTCCGGCTCAAGGCCAAGGGCTGGATCCAGATCGGCAAGCTCGCCGGTACGGAGATCGGCGTGATCCGCATCGCGGACCTCCCCGACGGGCGGCGCCGACTGCGCCTCTTCAGCGACCGGCCGCTGCGCCTCTACGACCGCAGCGAGCCGGTCGGCTCGATGGCCCACCCGTTCGCCTTCCTCGAGCTGATCGTCGATGCCACGGGCGCGGATGGGACCGGGTCGCTGATCGCCGCCGCCAGCCTGGCGTTCGACGAGGAGGGCCTGCACATCGACAACGCCAAGACGCCCGTGATCCAGGTCAACGAGGTGACCTGCGACCGGCCGCCGGCGAGGCCGGCGGCCCCGTAGCCCACCGAATCGGCCGCGCGGGGCCCGGGGGCCCGCGCGGGGCGCCTGCGCGGCGGGGACGCCCGTGGAAATCCCCGGCCGGGCTACGGAGATTTCCGGGTAGACGGCTCCCCCGGCCGCGATCCATCCTGCTCCCGTGCCTCCCGTGGTCACCGAGTCCGGTGCCGGGTCTGCTCCCGGCGTCGCTTGTGCCTGCCCCGCCCGGAGCGGGCCCGTTCGCCGGCTGCGCTGGATCGAGCGCAGCTGCCTCGGCGCCGGAGGCGCGCTCCTGCTGCTGTTCGCCGGTGCGCGGCTCGACCGCGAGCTCTACCGCGCGCAACTCGCCGGCTTCGATCCCTCGCCCGCTGCGGCGTCGGAGACGGGCTCCGCGGCGGAGGCGGACCAGAGCCTCTGGTCGGCGGGCCGCATCGCCCGGTACCGGGAGAGCCTCGGGCTCGCCTTCGCGCCGCCGCTCGCAACGCTTCGCATCCCCCGCATCGGGCTCGAAGTGCCGGTCCTGGAGGGGGTCGACGAGCTGAGCCTCAACCGGGCCGTCGGACACATTCCCGGCACCGCCGCACCGGGAGAGCCCGGCAACGTAGCGATCGCCGGCCATCGCGACGGGTTCTTCCGCGGCCTCAAGGACCTCCAGGTCGGCGACCGGATCGAGCTCGA
>JAFNAE010000161.1 GCA_017860005.1 Acidobacteriota bacterium
TAGAATCCCGCCGCTCTCCGGCTCCGGCTCGTGCCCAGGGCGCCTCCCGAGGCGGCCCCGGTCGGGTTCCGGGTTGCCGGTTCCGTCGTCCAGAGATCCCCGCAGCGACGGGTCCCCCCGGCGCGGCCCGCAAAGAATGGAGGAGTTATGTCGCACTGGTTCCACCGGCTCCGCTCGCGCCTCGCGCCGGCGCTCGTCGCCCTGACGGGCGCGCTCGTGGGCGCCGTCCCGGCCTCGGCCAGCGAGGCCGAGCTGGTCCTGCCCGACCTCAGCCAGGTCAAGTTCTTCGGCGTGCCCGGCGACACCCTGTTGCTGTTCGGGCTCGCCGTCTGCGTGCTCGGCATGGTGTTCGGCCTCGTCATGTACACGAAGCTCAAGAACCTGCCCGTGCACCGCTCGATGCGCGAGATCTCGGAGCTGATCTACGAGACGTGCAAGACCTACCTGGTGACCCAGGGCAAGTTCATCCTCCTGCTCTGGGCGTTCATCGCCACGATCATCTTCTATTACTTCGGATTCCTGCGGCACTTCTCGATGGACCGGGTCTTCATCATCCTCGCCTTCTCCCTGGTCGGCATCGCGGGCAGCTACGGGGTCGCCTGGTTCGGCATCCGCATCAACACCTTCGCCAACTCGCGCTCGGCGTTCGCCTCCCTGCGCGGCAAGCCGTTCCCGACCTACGAGATCCCGCTCATGGCCGGCATGTCGATCGGCACGCTGCTGATCGCCACCGAGCTGGTGATCATGCTCGCCATCCTGCTCTTCGTGCCGGGCGACTACGCCGGCCCGTGCTTCATCGGCTTCGCGATCGGCGAGTCGCTGGGCGCCGCGGCCCTGAGGATCGCGGGCGGCATCTTCACCAAGATCGCCGACATCGGCTCCGACCTGATGAAGATCGTCTTCAACATCAAGGAGGACGACGCGCGCAACCCGGGCGTGATCGCCGACTGCACGGGCGACAACGCGGGCGACTCGGTCGGCCCCACAGCGGACGGCTTCGAGACCTACGGCGTCACCGGCGTCGCGCTGATCACCTTCATCCTGCTCGCGGTCCAGGACGCGGCGACCCAGGTCCAGCTGCTGGTCTGGATCTTCGCCATGCGCATCATGATGATCGTCACCTCGATCGCCTCCTACTGGCTCAACGAGGCGTGGGCGCGCGCCCGCTACAAGGACTCCGAGGAGATGCACTTCGAGGCGCCGCTCACCTCGCTGGTCTGGGTCACCTCGCTGGTCTCGGTGGCGATCACCTACGGCGTATCGCACGAGATGATCGGCGGCCTGGGCGACGGTTCGCTGTGGTGGAAGCTGGCGACCATCATCACCTGCGGCACGCTCGCCGGCGCGATCATCCCCGAGTTGGTCAAGGTCTTCACCTCGACCAAGTCCGCGCACGTCGAGGAGATCGTCACCGCCTCGCGCGAGGGCGGCGCCTCGCTCAACATCCTGTCCGGCCTGGTGGCCGGGAACTTCTCGGCCTACTGGATGGGCGGCGCGATCGCCACCCTGATGGCGGTCGCCTTCTGGTTCTCGACCCAGGGCCTGTCGGGCCTGATGATCGCGCCCGCCATCTTCGCCTTCGGCCTGGTCGCCTTCGGCTTCCTGGGCATGGGACCGGTGACGATCGCAGTCGATTCCTACGGCCCGGTCACCGACAACGCGCAGTCGATCTACGAGCTGTCGACCATCGAGCAGCTGCCCGGCATCAGCGAGGAGCTCAAGAAGGACTTCGGCTTCGAACCGCAGTTCGAGCGCGCCAAGCACAACCTGGAGGCGAACGACGGCGCCGGCAATACCTTCAAGGCGACCGCGAAGCCCGTTCTCATCGGCACCGCGGTGGTGGGCGCGACGACCCTGATCTTCTCGATCATCGTGCTGCTCACCAACGGCCTGACCAGCGGCATCGAGAACCTGTCGATCCTCCACGCCCCGTTCCTGCTCGGCCTGGTCTCCGGCGGCGCGGTCATCTACTGGTTCACCGGCGCCTCGATCCAGGCGGTCTCGACCGGCTCCTACCGCGCGGTCGAGTTCATCAAGAAGAACATCAAGCTCCACACCGACGCGCCCAAGGCCTCGGTCGAGGACTCCAAGAAGGTGGTCGAGATCTGCACCCAGTACGCGCAGAGGGGGATGTTCAACATCTTCCTGACCGTCTTCTTCTCGACCCTCGCCTTCGCCTGCCTCGAGCCCTACTTCTTCATCGGCTACCTGATCTCGATCGCCCTGTTCGGCCTCTATCAGGCGATCTTCATGGCCAACGCGGGCGGCGCCTGGGACAACGCCAAGAAGGTGGTCGAGGTCGACCTCAAGGAGAAGGGCACGGCGCTCCACGCCGCCACCGTGGTCGGCGATACCGTGGGCGACCCGTTCAAGGACACCAGCTCGGTGGCGATGAACCCGGTGATCAAGTTCACCACCCTGTTCGGTCTGCTCGCGGTCGAGCTCGCGATCGAGATGGAGAAGAACACCACCACGATCATGGCGGCGGTCTTCTTCGCGATCTCGCTCGTCTTCGTCTGGCGCTCCTTCTACGCGATGAGGATCCCCAAGGAGATCTGAGCCGGGCGCGCGACCTCAAGCCCGTTCCCGTCGCACCGGCGGGAACGGGGAGATCGCCGGCTCAGCCCGCCGCATCTTTGAGCTCGATGCTCAGGATGCAGATCTCGCTCGCGCCGACGTTCTCCAGAGTGTGGGGCCCGAGTGGCGGCGACCAGACGACCTCGGGCGGCGTGGTGAAGGCGCCCCGGCTGTCGAGCACGATCGCGCCGTTCTCGTCGCGCCGCACGAAGTCGCTCCAGGCCAGGACGTGGAGCACGCCCGGCCAGCGATGGGTGTGGAGCGGCACCGTCTCGCCGGCGCCAATGCGCGTGTCGAGCACGCGCACGCGCTCGTTGTCGAGCACGACCCGGTGGTACGCGGGCGCTGCCACCACTGCGTCGAGCTCCGCGGGCCAGGGCCACGGGACGGCCGGGCGGGATCCGCTCATACGCGCTGCCTCCTCTCCCCGGCCAGCGGCCTCACGTCCACTCCCGTTCGAGGAACTCCGTCGCCGCGGTGAGGTCGACAGCCTCGGCGAAGGCGACCATCTCGGGCACGCGCGCAACGGCGTCGAGCGGCATGCGCACGCCGGGCGGGAAGACCGGGGCCAGGCGGTGATAGCGGCCGCCGAGGAGCTTGCCGCACTGGTAGTCGGCGATCCCGGAGACGCCCTCGAGCATGACCTCGACCAGCGGCCGCGCCCACTGCGCGTAGCCCCAGTCGAGGCGCTGTCCGCGCACGTAGCTGAGCGAGGCGCCGGTGCCCACCGAGAGCACGACCAGCTCGTCGAGGCGCGGACGCGGCTCCGCGTTGCGCTGGTCCTGGGTCTGGACCACCGCGATCAGGCTCGGGTTGTTGGCGTAGACGCCGCCATCGATGTAGCCGTCGAAGGTCGGGAAGAAGGTGGGCGCGGCGGTGGCCGCGGTGCCCACGCGCCAGGCGAGCGCGTCGCGGTCGCTGTCGGCGCCGGGGAAGTTGTGGAAGACCTTCGGCTTCCAGGTCCGGTGCGCCTCGAGGTCGGCGGCCGCCAGCCGGCCGGCCGCGACCTCGCGCTCTAGGTCCTCGCGGTTGTCGAGGTCGAAGGTGGGCACGACCACCCGGCGGCCGAGCTCGCCCAGGGTGGTCGTCTCGCCGAACGCGGCCCTGAGCTCGCGCTGCAGGCGCCGGCTGTCGTAGTCGGCGCCCACGATCTTGCCCACGTCGATCAGGTCGTCGAGGAACGAGTCGTCGAAGATCGCCCGCCCCCGGGTCTCGTAGAGCGAGCGCAGGGTGGCGAGCGACAGCCCGCGCGCGAGGCCGAGCGCGATCAGCGCCCCGGTCGAGGCGCCGGCGAGCACCTGCGCGCGCGCCAGCCAGCCGGCGAGCGCGGGCACCGCCGACAGGCGCTCGAGCAGCACGATGCTGACCACGCCACGGATGCCGCCGCCGTCCAGGGCCAGGATGCGGGTCTTCGCCATGCTCCGCCCCTCCTCCTCTTACCGTTGCCGCGGGGCGGCCGAGCGTGACGGGGGAGGCGAAATCGTCACTTCCCCGGCGGGTACTTCGCGGCCAGCTTCGCCACCGTCGTCATGCTCCGGAAGGTGGCGCGCACGCCGCACTTCTTCTCGAACAGCGCGTTCGAGAAATCGGACTCGCCCTGCCCCGTGCGGCAGAGCCAGTAGACCTCTCGGCCATGGACGTGGAACCGGTCGTTGGCGGACTCGAGGCGGGAGAGCTCCGCGCGCGCCGTCGCGCTCGGGGCTGCGGCCAGGAAGCCGACGCAGAACGCCCCCGCGCGCGCGTGCTCGGCGGCCTCGAACGGGCGCCGGAGCGCGATCTCCGCCACCTCCCGGTCGCTGCGCAGGAAGGTGGCGACGTCGAAGCCGAGATGGGCCGCGAGGTGCTTCTCGATCCGCTTCGCGAGCGCCGCCTCGCTCCCCGGCCGGCTCTCGAAGATGACGTTGCCGCTGGCGATGAACGTCTCGACCGAGGAGAGCCCCAGCTCCGCGAAGAGCCGCCGGAGCTCGTCCATCCGGACCGTGCGCCCGCCGACGTTGATGGCGCGCAGGAAGGCGAGGGTGCGCGGCACGGCGGGCGCGGCGCTAGCTCAGACGCACTTCCTGGCGCGCTTCTCCACCGTGCCCGCGAGCTTGCCGTCCGCCTGGTCGTCCTTGAGCTCCTCGAGCGCCGAGACCTTCCAGACCGTGCCCGCCTGGCGCAGGCGATCGTAGGAGCGCAGCGTGGACTCCACTCCGGCCATGAAGACCTCGAGGCTGCCCGGCCGCGCTTCGGGGTGACGGATCAGGTAGGCCGCCTGACCGAGCTGCAGCTGCATCTTGAGCTCGGCCGGCACCTCGTCGAGCTCGTTGCCGGCGCCGAGCGGCGTCGAGCAGTAGCTGACCACCACGTCCGGGACCTCGCCGAGCCAGTTGACCAGCCACTCGCGCGCCTCCCGGGACTCGAACGACATCGGGTCGGCTTCGACCTGGTCGATCAGCCGCAGGGCCTTCTCGCGCTCCTCCTGCGTCGAGGGCCCGCGCCCGCCCTGGGCCCAGGCGCCGGCCGCGGCGACGAGGGCGACGACCAGCACGGCGATCACGTTCCGAACGATCTTGCGCATCTCGATCCGCTCCTTGCCGAAGCCGACTCACGGCACTCCGGCGACGGCTGGTCCCACGCCGTCCGCCGCTGCTGCGCCCGCGCCTGCCGGTCTTCGATAGCGCGCCAGCCTCTCACAAACCCGAGCCGAGGGGGTAAGCCCCCCTGGAGGACGCATCGAGCCCGCCTGCCGTGGCCGTCCGGCCGCCTCCCCAGGGTGCGGCACCGTCCTTGCCCGTGGGCCCTCAAGGAGGATCTCCATGCGCGCAACGACCGTGGGCGTCGCCGTGACGGCTGTCGCGGCGGCCCTGACGCTGTCTGCCGCGAGCCCGGCCCAGGAGCGCCGGTTCGAGCTCTCGTTCGTGATCGAGCCGGGCGGCTCCTACTCGGACTACCGGGGCTTCGAGTTCGAGTGGGGCTTCGGCGCCGCCCTGGGCTGGGCGCTCTCCGAGGCCTGGGCGACGGAGGTGCGCTGGCTCGGGCGCGACAGCGACTCGGGTCACTCCGAGCTGGATCACCAGACCTGGCAGCTCGGCCTGCGCCGTTTCTTCGAGACCGGCTCGTCCTGGCGCCCGTTCGTGGTCTTCGGCGCCCACCTCCAGTCGGCCGAGATCGAGCGCCAGGTGGTCTGCTTCGATCCGGTCCGGGCTCCCTGTCCGCCGCTGCGCGAATCGACCGACGAGTACGGCGGGTTCGCCGGCGGCGGCGCGGACTGGCGGCTCTCGCGCAGCGCCCGGCTCCGGCTCGAGGGACGCCTGATCGCCTACGACGCGGAGGCGACCGGCGACCTCGAGCAGACGGCCGACTTGACCGGCGGCCTCGTCTTCACTTTCTGAGCCGGCGCCCTGCGGAGGCAGCGCTCAGCGCAGCCGCGCGGCCGCCGCGAGCCCCGCCACCGCAGCGGGCACGACGAGCACGACGAGCGACGCCGGGATCACGGCCGCGGCGGGGAGGAACCCCGGCCGGAACAGGAGGAACGCGGCCACCGCGCCCAGCGCGGAGGCGACCAGCTGTACCCCGCCGAAGCGCGCGTTGACCTCGTACCAGAGCGCTTCGTCGCCGAGCGTCGAGCGGGTCCGGAAGCCGTAGACGGGGTTGGGCTTCAC